>JAYUEU010000065.1:0-9017 GCA_043739065.1 Synechococcales cyanobacterium
CGGCGATCATGTGTTGAGTTCGGAAGAATGTCAACGCTTGATCTTCAGTATGTTGAACAACACTCAGCGTAAAAACCTAGAGCAAAACTGGGAATTGGATTGTTCCTACGGTGTTCGAGGTTTAGCGCGGTTCCGGGTCAATGTCTACAAAGACCGAGGCACCTATGCGGCCTGTTTGCGAGCGCTGAGTTCAAAAATTCCTAACTTCGAGAAGCTTGGCTTACCGGATGTTGTGCGTGAAATGTCTGAGAAACCCCGTGGGTTAATCCTAGTGACGGGACCAACGGGATCCGGAAAAACCACGACCTTGGCTGCGATGATCGATTTGATCAACCGCACTCGAGCGGAACATATTCTGACGGTTGAAGATCCGATCGAATTCGTATACGAGCCTGTCAAAAGCTTGATTCACCAACGTCAATTGGGTGAAGATACAAAAAGTTTTGAAAATGCCCTCAAAGCCGCTCTCCGCGAAGATCCAGATATCATTTTGGTGGGAGAAATGCGAGATTTAGAAACTATTTCACTCGCTATTAGTGCTGCTGAAACAGGACACTTAGTATTTGGAACCTTGCACACTAGTTCTGCATCTCAAACCGTCGATCGGATGATTGATGTATTTCCAGCAGAACGTCAAACCCAAGTCCGGGTGCAACTTTCTAACTCCTTGGTTGCGGTCTTCAGCCAAACCCTGGTGCCGAAGAAAAACGTCAAACCTGGTGAATACGGTCGAATCATGGCACAAGAAATCATGATTGTGACTCCAGCTATTTCTAACTTGATTAGAGAAGGAAAAACGGCACAAATTTATTCAGCCATTCAAACGGGAGGTAAACTGGGGATGGTAACACTGGAAAAAGTTCTAGCCGATCAATACAAGGCGGGCTTAATTACCTTTGAAGCCGCAGCATCCAAAACCTCACGTCCGGATGAAATGCAGCGATTGATTGGAGGCGCAGCGGCAACGGCTGGGCGATAAGTCTCTTTTGTTTTCACTTATTCTGTCTTCAGAATGCGTCAAATCTTAGATGAATTATTTTAGATAAATTACTTCTATTTGGTGTATTCCCTAATGTTGACTTCAGTCAATTCAGAAAACCTCAACTATCATTAATCCTGACTCGTAACGGAACCATAACCCATGCCAACCTTTGTCGCCCGCGTTCGAGATTCGCAAGGAACTCTTGTTAAACAAAAGATTACAGCCTCTACCATCGCTGAGGCCCGATCGAATCTTCGTGATCAAGGTTTATTCGTCCAGGAATTGAAACAGAGTGGTGGCGCTATTAGTTTTGATCTCAAAAAGATCCAGACTTCCATGGTGAAAGTTACGGTCAAGGATAAGGCAATCTTTTCAAGACAGTTTGCGGTGTTGGTAAGCGCTGGGGTTGCCATGGTTCGTGGGTTGGGCGTGTTGTCTGAGCAATGCACAAATCCCAAATTCAAGATTGCTCTAACTGCTGTTGGAACTGACATTCAACAAGGAGTTAGCCTATCTGATGCGATGCGGAAATATCCTGAATCTTTTGATAATCTCTACGTCAGTATGATTCAAGCTGGGGAAGTCGGTGGCGTGTTAGATGAAGTGCTCGATCGATTAGCTAAACTTTTGGAAGATACTGCTCGACTACAAAACCAAATCAAGTCAGCAATGGCTTATCCGGTAGTTGTTGGTACTTTGGCTACCATTATCTTCTTAGCGATGACAATTTTCATTATTCCGGTTTTTGCGGGAATTTTTAAGGACATTGGGAGTGAATTACCTGCCTTTACTCAAGCGATGGTAGATATCAGTGGTTTTTTGAGGAGTCCTAATGTAATCATTTTGATCATTATTGTGCCGCTGATTTTCTTTGCTTACAACCGCTACTACAATACCCGTGTAGGACGCGAAACCATGGACCGCGTGTTTTTGAAAATGCCATTATTTGGTGATTTGATCCAAAAGACCGCAACGGCTAGATTTTGTCGGACTTTTGGAGCACTAACCCGATCGGGCGTTCCAATTTTGACCTGTCTTGAAATTGTCCGAGATACTGCGGGTAACGTGGTGATTGCACATGCGGTGGACGAAGCACGTCGCGAGATCCAAACTGGCGGCATGATTAGCCTTGCCCTTCAAAAGGAACAAGTGTTTCCACCCATGGCAATTCAAATGATTAGCATCGGTGAGGAAACGGGAGAACTCGACCAAATGCTGATGAAAGTGGCTGATTTTTATGAAGATGAAGTCGAACAGGCCGTAAAAGCCCTGACCAGTATTATGGAACCAATTATGATTCTCTTTCTAGGGGGAATGGTGGGTTCAATTTTGTTGGCGATGTATTTACCGATGTTCAAAGTATTCGAGAAGTTAGGCTAGCGTTCAGAATCATGACTGTCGAGAAGGAAGATTACGAAGAATTATTGTCGATTTATAGTTCGACTTTGGATGCGATCGAGCTACTTCGTTTACATCGTCCATATTTGGAACTCATGCCAAGTATGCGACGATCGGAAGAGAGTTTGATTACAATGCCGCTTCCGATCGTAAAGCTCCGAAAATCTCAACCGATGGCTGGGGTTCAATCTGGTGCAATCAACATATCTGAAGCAACGCAACTTCCTTGTGATGTAGCCTTGTTAATGTGTGATCCGGATTGGAAGATTAAAACTGGGCGCGAAATATTTGTTTTTATCCATCGTCCTGATGAAGATCTTTCGGATCTCTTAGGGCGTTGGCGGCAAACGCAGGTTCTATTAGCGAAAGACTACGAATGGATTTTTCCGCTGCGCTATCAGCATATGCTCAATGAAGGCGCAGATAAAATTTACCCGTTATTTGTTCTATTTGAAGAATCTCCTGAACGGATTAGACGTGGACTCAGTGGTGCCCATTTACCATTTGTTATTCAAACCACGATCGTGACTCAGGAATCTCTTGCTGTCTTCGATTCGGCTCCAGAGTATTTAGAAGATCTATTGCTCGAAACTGAAGATCCTTCAGGGCGTGAATTGCCTTAAACGTCTAAAAGGCTTACTACTGGGACTTGCTTTGTCGCTTCAGCTTTGCACTTCGCGCTCCCACAACTTTTAACGAAGGGTCACAAGGCATTCCGACGGGCTGTAACACCTGATACTTACGTTCATCTTCTAACAATTTTAGTTCTTCGTATGCAACCCAGTGAATGCAATCAACGGGACAGGTTTCTATTGCTTCTTGAATTAGATCTTCCGAATCCCCATCTTGCCGAATCACTCGCGATCGTCCATAGTCCGGTTCAATATAAAACGTGTTTCGAGCCACATGGGAACAGTACCGACAACCGATACAGGTTCCCTCATCCACGTAAACTCCACGCTGAGCTAATATGCCCGCAAGTTCTGGTTCGTAGCCCGATCGTCCACCTGAATCTCCACCTTGAAACCCAAGTTCCGGCTCTAGACCCGATCGTTCAGGAAAATCACTGATTTCATTAAACGCAAGTTTTGGAGAGAATTCAGACATCAGCTCGACACCTCCAAATTAAGCACCATCTTAAACTAAGCACTCCAACGTTGAAGCACAAGGCGAATAGTGCCATCCTCAGACCGCTGCTGCTCAGCGACATTAAAGCCCTGCTGCGATGTCTCCTGAAGAATAGTGTTGTAGGCGTAGCGCTGAGTGATTTGCTTTAGGAACCGATCGACTGAACTAGCTTGATTCCAAAACTGAAGGTCAGTGATCATCTCGTGTGACACTCCGTTCCAGACAAACCCGATGTCATAGCCATTTTCCTGCTCTATAACAAGTTCTGCTGACTCAGTTATGCCTTTATAGCCACGCACAGGGCATGGACCTTCTTTGTAATCCATCCCTAAGTCTGAAAGCGTTACTTTCAACATCGGAAGGTTGCGAAGCTGCGTTTTAATTTGGCTAAAATGCGACATAACGGTGTAGTTGTGAGGGGTGGACAATACAAAATTATCTTAACGCACAGATCTTAGTTACCAGTTGCTTGTGGATGAATCCTGAGCATTGTTGGCAACAAACGTTGTCTGTTCCTGATGCTGAGCAAAATATTCTGATGTGGTTTCCTGTTTGAGGACCAAACCAAGCTTGGCTTCGATCGCGGCAGTCACCTCCGCACAGGAAGATCCGGTAATCCCAGTCACTTTCTCTTGGACTCGGCCATCAGGATAAATCACAAATTCGAGAGTTTCCATCATGATCACTAGAACCATATAGTTTAGTTTCGCGTAACTTACCGATCGAGTCAAGCAATAAGGGGTCATGCCCCATAGGAGTTTTGCTTAATACTGAGTTACAAAAAGAACATAAATGCTTTATGAGTGTTTGCATCAGTTCTTAACATCGCTCTAAACCTTGGCTCCCGTAATGGCATCTTCTTCTCCAAACACCAGACTACTGAGACAACGCTACTTGATCGATCGGGTCTTGGGGCAAGGTGGGTTTGCCCGAACCTATCTCGCATTGGACCAAGAGCGATTTCAGGAAGCTTGCGTAATTAAGGAATTTTTTGTCATCTATCAAGATGAATCGTTGATTAGCAAAGCCAAGGATCTGTTTCATCGTGAAGCTAGCATTTTGCATCAAGTCCAGCATCCACAAATCCCACGATTTTGGGCGGCATTTGAGGAAGATGGACGTTTATTTCTGGTCCAAGACTACGTTAAGGGTGACACTTACCGATCGCTTTTAGATCAACGTAAGAAAGAGAATAAGTGTTTTTCTGAACCGGAAGTGCTTCATCTTTTGGCGCATCTTTTACCTGTGTTGAGTTATCTGCACGATCGAAACGTCGTCCATCGAGACATCGCCCCAGATAATATTATTCTGTCTCCTCATGTTATTTCTGAGACCGGATCGGGCAATGATTCTGAGCAAGGTCTTCCCGTTTTGATTGACTTTGGTGCGGTGAAAGAAGCAACTAGTGGGTTGGCCTTAGTGTCATCAATGACACGCGTGGGCAAGATTGGTTATGCTCCCCCGGAACAGCTTCAGACGGGAAACGTAAAGCCTCACAGTGATCTTTATTCATTGGCAGCAACTTGTTTAGTGATATTGACCGGACGTGAACCAGGATCATTGCTCAATAGTCAAACCTTGGCCTGGGAGTGGGAAGCTCACGCTGATATTAGCGGGCCGTTGGCTGGAATTTTACGCAAGATGTTATCCCTGCATCCCGGCGATCGCTATCCCACAGTGCGTCGAGTTTGGTTAGATTTGTTGCCGTTATTGGGCGACCAAGCTCCTGTTACTCAGATGCTGATGAATCCAGAGGTTGGAGAGGACATTGTCTTCGAAACTGTCTTCGAAACTCCCTTGGATTCCAGTCAGGACACTAGTGTTGATCGAGATCGACGTGACTGGCTTGGCTTTTCTTGCTCTGCTACTACACTCCAGCCTAAACAACCCAGCCGATCGCGATCGTTGAAGCTGATTTCTCCCCAGATTGCGATTATTGGAACTATTTTTGCGATTTTGAGCATGGGAACCTTCATTTTCCGAAGTCCAATGGTTTCGAATAGCGCTCAACTGTTGCAAAAAGAGTCTATTGTTGAGTCCGCTGATCCGGTGGTCGTCACGAATCCTGGTGAACCCACCGAAATTTTATTTGATGCTGGAGAAATTTCGAAAATGGTTACGGGTAATCTTCAGGGCAATAGCACAAAGGTTTATACGTTAAAGGCGTTACGGGGGCAGATTATGAGTGTGTCTCTGAATGGAGCTAGTGTGTTGATGAATATTACTCGGGCTAATGGAATGCCTTTGGAGTCATCTTCGATCCAAACACGAAGTTGGACAGGAACGTTGCCTGCTGATGATAGCTATTCTGTCATCGTTTCAGGGACGGGTGCTCACGCGTTAGATATTTCGATAACTCCTTTAAATCGTGAGGTGAATGTACAGACACAGCGGCTGAAGTTTGAAATGGGAAAACGCGGTACTACGGTGACGGGAGAATTAAATCCTAAGTATCTAAATCGATACATTGTTAAGGCTCAAAACAATAAAATGATGATCATCAGTGGTGTCCAGGGTAATGTGGCGGTGAGCTTGATTAGTCCCCATGGCGATCGGATTGGTGGTACGTCGGTCCAGTCGAAGTCTTGGCAGGGACGGTTGCCGATGGATGGTGACTACATTTTGGAAGTATCAGCGGATAAACGTAAGACTGATTACACCTTATCTGTAGAGATGTATTAATTTGAGTCTAGGTTGGGATATTAGTATGCTCGTTTTACACTGACCTCGCCATTTGCAAAGAAGAAAATGCGCACTCCATAGGGTTGGCTATTTTTAGCGAGTGGCGGGGCGATCGTGTCACCGCTCTTGGGCACAACTGCTAGAGCTGCTGGTGCACCTTCTCCTTCTGGAGCTACAGAAATAACGGTTCCGGCAGCAGACACGTTCATTAAATAGCTTATGTCCCTAGATAATTTATCAGGCGGAGTCCATTTAGTTGGGACTTTGGATTGAATGACTTCGATCTGATTACTGAGATCTCCCGGGAGCGGTGGTGCTGGTTCACTCTCTGCATCTGTATTGGCATCGGCGGAGGTTCTTGAACTAGGATTTGTGACGATTGGTGCAGTTGCCGGAGTTGGTGCCGAGGGTTGGCCTTTTCTCATTAGAGCTTGGGGTCTGGCGGGAGTGGGTGGCGTTCCTGACTCGTTCTTTAGAGATTGATTGCCGATCGGATTAGTTGCCTCCGGTTGGGGTGCAATTGGAATGATCAATTTATTTTCTTTAGGGTTATCCGTCGAGGGTGCGGGTGTTAAAGATGGCGGTGTATTTTTGTTGACGGTGACAGAATTGCTTGTGAGTGGAGGATTCGGAGAGATTGCGATCGGTGGTGGTTGAATACCAGGAAGAGTATTGGGTTGAACTAAAATCGGAATAGTGGGTGTTGGCTGAGGAATAGACGGCGGGGTGAGACGTTGATCGCTAGCCTGAGATTGAGATGCGATTAAAGTGGGGGCTGGTTTTGGGTCGAACTGTCGTAGGACTGTTGCGGTGACTCCGACAGAAAGCAATGATAATGCTGCAATTTTGCCCCAAGCTATAGGCGATCGCATCCAAGCGGTCTCGCGATTAAGCGTAGGAATGGCTAAGGTTTCACTACTGTGTTCATCTAGGACAGATGCTAAGTCCGCAAGCTGTGTGGACGAAAGTGTAAGGGTTCTTTCTGAACGGTCTGAGACGATCGGACCAAGATGAAGAGTGTGGGAAAGCAAGCCTTTAGGCTGAAGGGAGATGATTTGGTTAGAAAATTCTGGGAGAAGGATGCCCGTGAGATCTTTGCTGTTCTCCGATTGTTCCAGGTTCTGGGATTGACTGAGGAAGCCTTGAATGTAGGTTGCAACGGCTTCGGTCAGGGCTTCTAGTTTAATCCGATCGCCTCGCAATGTGGTCCATTGGTCTTCACTCACACGCGGATCCTCAAATTTGAGTAGAAACCGTGGATTTTTAAGGGCGAGTTTTTTGGCCCAGTGCGATAAAGCAGATGGGTTTGCGGAGATTTCCAGCTTACAAGTAGGGGCGCTGTACTGCTGCAGTATGGACGATCCAGGACTTTCCGGCGGTGTGAGTGCTGATGGATCGAGTTCGGTATTTTGGGAAACGGTCATGGCAACGGGTAAGAAAAACTTCGGCTGAAAAATTAGTTAATTAACGAGACGATAATTAAAAACAGGGAGTGACGCTGTTAGTTTAACGTATCGAATTCGCTAAGTGGGAAGTATGTAGATGAGACCTAAATGCGGGTCTAGGGAATAAGGGACCGATCGAGTAATGCCGACCATAGTCTCCTAGATCCTTGGCTGCTGCTGTAAAACAGTAGATCAATCAATAGTTTTAGGGCTAAGTGTGTGAGCAGATCAGGCGTAGGGAGATCGGCATTGTCCATGCGATCTTGATAGGTATTTTGAAATTTATCTAGGTAGTCACCCAGGATTGGATCTTGATGGGGTGCTCGGTTTTGTTCAGTGAGTTCTTCAAGTAGCGCTACCGCCTGACGAATTTCACGGTTGTGTGCTTTGGCTAGGTGACAGCTAATTAGGGTTAGGGCACGAGCTTCTTCGACATCCAGCTTTTTTCGACCGCTTTGACCCTTCCGTTGGGGATTCGATTGCCGCAGTCGCCAGAGGGATACTCGATCGGCCACGATAGTCTCTAATCCCAAGTCTATTGCAGCTTGAAGCATGGCTTCTGAACTGATGTTGGTGATTGATTCTATGGCTAAAAGAACTAGGTCAAGCTGGGTTTTTATGTTGTCGAGATGTTCTGCATCTGGAACGATAACATTGAGACTTAAGGCATTTAGAGATGCATCAAGGTCCGTGGTGGGTGCGATCGTGGAGGTCATGGGCGACTCGCGAGTAACGTCAAAAACTGAGAATGGTCAGAACTTAGAACTAAGACTTAGGGTTAGGATACAGCAGCAAAATTCCACATTCCCCCTATTTTCCCACAATTATTTGAAAGCTCCAGAATGTTTGCTCTCTCTGACTTCATTCTCTGACTTCATTGCTGAATCCCACAGTCTCCAAGATACATTAATTAATTTGTCGGCTGCTATGGTGAACATAAGGGGGCAATCATTTCGGCCTTTTTAACTATACTTACCGATTGTGTAACCATTCGGAGGCTACATTATGGCACTTTATCTTTTATTCACTTCTATTCAATAGTGTTCTAGCTCGTCGTCCCGTATCAGACCCCCATATCCTTATAGAAGGAAAGCGATCGAAGAATCTAGGCCGTAAGAATCTATGAATCTATGGGACTGATAGGAACAGACGGACCCCATACTCTTGTGGATTTTGTTTTGTGTCGAAATACGGTGTGAATCGGCGAAAGTGTAACGAAAGGTATCGAGCTTCTCATCAGAACTCCCTTGGCTCTCTAGAATTAATTATCTGAAATACGTTTCAGAGCTTTGTCACAGTTGTTTACAAACGGCTTGTCGGGTTCAAAAACGTTCTAATGTATTTTCAATAGGTTTGCCCTGGGTTTTGAGCCTCTTTTATTG
>JAYUEU010000066.1:0-5197 GCA_043739065.1 Synechococcales cyanobacterium
TTGAACCGAGTTTCGTTGTTACGAGGATTGTGGAATCCAATTTCAGCAACGGGACGACCGTCACGACGGGAAGTACTTTGAGCGACCACAACACGGTAGCTGACTTCACGTTTTTTACCCATACGCTTTAATCGCAGTTTAAGCATGGTTTATGTAGCTATTCCCAATATTTTACACAATTTGCTTGCCTAGGATATCACAGATGGGCTTACGATCGGTTACACGAGTTCTAATTACTTGACTAAATCAACGAGCGATGCAGCCAATCGCTGATTTCGAGTCTCAATACGTCGATTGTACCAGTTCATAAGTGGCGTTGAAGTAATGCCATGCAGGACAATGGAGATCACAACGGTGATTAGCGTAATCCAAGAGATCTGCTCTCCAACATCAGATTTTAAACCCTTTCCCAATGAGTAAAATAAGTAGTAAAGTGAACCGACTCCTCGTATCCCAAACCAACCTAACAGCCAAGGCCGAATAGGATTTATATTCTGACCTATAGTGCTGATCCAAGCGCCTACCGGACGGATAACAAACAATAGTAAAAACGCGATCGTAAGTCCCTGTCCGCCATATTTGACAATAGGCTCAATTCGTAACAGTGAACCTAGTAATAATATTGTTCCAATTTCAGACAGTTTTTCAATCGTTTCGGTAAATTCTAGTTGAGAATTCTTCTTTTCTAGGTCGTGGCAGTACCGTTGGGTTGTGATACCTGCTACAAACACCGCTAGAAAACCATATCCATTCACAAATTCTGTTAATGAATAAGTAAGTAGAATAATACTCAATCCTACAAAGTCTTCCATCAAAGCATCAACCCGATGGAATTTCTGAAGCTTATTGTCCACCCAAATCACACTTCGAGCCACAATGACGCCCATAGCAAGCCCAGCAGCGATCGCCCAAACTAAATCCACCATGACCCACTCAGCCGCCCAATTTTGCCATTGCGCATCCTTTAGCCAATACAATCCAAAATAGACAAAGGGAAAAGCAAGGGCATCGTTTAAGCCTCCTTCTGAGGTCAGCCCAAACCGGAGTTCATCGCGATCGTCAGGATGAGAAATTTGGACTTCTGAAGCGAGAACGGGATCGGTCGGAGCCAAAATCGCACCTAATAAAATTGCTGCGCCGATCCCCATTCCTAGCCCCCAGTAACCGATCGCCGCAACTGAAAAAATGCAAATGGGCATCAATATCCCAATAAGCCTTGCCGTTGATTGCCACGCCCACGCCCGAAGCGGTCGATTCATTTTTAGTCCACAGCTAAAGAGCGAGATAATGACCACTAGCTCCGTCAACCGTTCTAAAAACTCTGCTCCAGGACGGATTTGAACTAAGTTAAAACCATAAGGACTCATCAGAATCCCAGCAACTAAGTAGATAAGAGCATAAGAAATAGGAAGACGTGAAATCCAACCCGAACCTAAGGTGACAACTATTAACAGGAATCCAATAACGAACAAATAAATAATGTGGTAATCCATACACAGTTCTATACTACGAAGCATTCAAATTCAAAATCGCAATCGAGCACACACTATCGATGCTCGATCGCAATCCAATTGCCTATGCCTGTTCCCAGAGTTCTCGAACACCATCTTCGGGTAACCAAGTCGAAATTTCTGCAATTCTCTCGTCGGAAAGCTCTTTCTTAGTTGCTGCGAAAACCGCTTTTACGGCTCGCTTACGATCGGCATCCTTATGCTCTCTTCCTCTTTCCAGTCCACCTTCATTTGCGGCCCTAAAAAAGAAGCGATCGGAATTAATCTTAAAGATTCCTGGACCTTGCCACGGTGGACGGACTTGGCTGAGAAATCCAACTAATGGATTGGTATCCTTCCAGAGATCGGTCACTTCCATCTGGAGCGCTTTTTCCTTAGAGGGCAAGATCTCCTCGTGCAGTTCATCAGCAACCCTTTCAGCAGCTTCAGTAGTCATCAGATCCCGCATAATCCGAAACACAACTTCAGTGAAGTCTCTTGCATCATAAGGATCAGCAAATCCACCTTCTACCATCACTTTTTCCAGAAAGGAGCGATCCTTATCAGCAAAAATGGCCCTGGGATCTTCTATTTCAGTCGGATCAATTTTAGGTAGCTTTTGTTTAGAGGTTTCAGTAGTCATAGGTTATTCTCCTAATGTTGACAGGGCTAATATTGCAATTAATATTGCGTTTAGACTAAATATCGCGTTCATAAGAAGCTCCATGAGTATAAGAAGAAAACTAACATTTACTCTGTATCTTTTGGCTGATTTGAAAATCTCTAACAATCACTTGATCGAATCTTAATGAATACTGGCGAAACCTTATTTCAACGAACGATTAACCTTTAAATTAGGACCTGTAAGGCTTAGGGGTATTAACGATAGAATCAATAGAATTGTCGATTTCATTTAATCTTTACTCCTTAAGTAGTGAAGTAAGTACGAACAAAAGTATGAATTGATCAATGGTGATTTGTTGATACTTCATCAAATTTTATTGCTCTACAAATCATTTTTCATATTTGTATAGGATGTAAGAAATATATTTCAATTTATCCTAAAGGAAGTCTTTCTTTAAACAGAGCGATCGTAAGCCTATTGAGAGAAGTGCCGTATTTTTTTATAAATTGGCTCTTATATCTAGTCAAATCATCCTGATGATAGAAGCGATCGTCTGAACAATCAATAATCTAGTGCTTTGTACGATTTACTTGGCTTTACTGCTATGGTCTGTATCCACGATCGCCCTGAGGCTGCTTCCACCGCTCCATTGCGGGTAATACAACTGACGGATACTCATCTCTTTGCAGATCGGAGTCAGTCTCTGATGGGTGTTGTCACGCAAGATTCTTTAAGTCGAGTCGTTGAATATATTTCACATCTTTTTCCTGCTCCGGACTTGCTACTATTAACCGGGGATTTATCTCAAGATGGTACGCCTGAGTCCTACGCAGAACTTGTGAATCTACTAGCGCCTCTAAATATTTCTGTCTATTGGCTTCCGGGAAATCATGACCAGTTTGAAACTTTGGAACGATCGCTCCAAGGTCCATTGTTCAAATCTGATAAAGCGTTTAATTATCAATCTTGGCGTTTTTTACTACTAAATTCTCAAATTCCCGAAGATGTACCCGGTCGCTTGAGTCAAAATACGTTGGACTGGTTGCACAATCAACTAGAAACTCACCCCAACCAGCCCACCACGATCGCATTCCACCATCCGCCCTTGATGATTAATACAGAATGGCTAGATGCTAGTGCATTACAAAATCCAAACGATTTGTTCAAAATAATCGATCGATTTCCCCAAGTGAAACTAGTTTTATTTGGTCATATTCATCAAGAAATTCAAGAAACTCGTGGAGACGTTACCTATTTAGGATGTCCTTCAACCTGTTTTCAATTTGCTCCGGGTCACGATACATTCATGCTCGATACCGATCGGAATCCAGGATTTCGTATTCTAGATCTATCTGCCGATGGAAACTGGAGTAGTGAAGTACGACGCGTTGATTATCAAATGGAACCGATCGGTAGTTCGATGGTGGGCTATTAGTCTATGGGACTATCAATGTCCTGAAAATGCGATTTTAAAATACTAAAACTGGATATTCAAGCTTTTAGGCTAGGCTTCTAGCAAAGTCTCTACCCAAGTACTGGCCTCAGGTGTATTGGTAGAATCAACAGTAGGATGAACCTTCACCACTTCATAGCCAGAATTCAGTTCATAGCCAAAATTCAGCAATGCTTGTTGTAAATTCTATTGATTCCAAATCAGTATGCCAACTACCAATGTTTGATGCTGCTTTTAAAATCCGATCGTACTATTTGCATACAAAGTCACGATCGGATGTATGGGGGTGCTCAGCCGATCGATGCCCTCAGTGCAGCTTTGACGAAATGGTTAAGCAAGGGGTTCAATCGGCTAAGATTTTTAAATTTTGAATTGCTGGGCCAAGGCCGATCGCTAGACTAACGACGTAGCTTCCTTTGGAAGAGTTTTTGCATCATTTCATAGGATTTTTTCACGCTGGGATCCGCATCTAGTTTGATTGATAGCTCTCGGGCCTGTTTTAATAAGCTTTCTCGTTCTGATTGAGTTTTAACATTGTTTATCTGTGTCCAAAGCTTTTGCTGTTGAGCTTTAAGCTGAAGTGCATTGTCAGATAGGGGCATTTCTCTTTCAAAACGTTGATGCGCTTCCTGGAGTTTACGACTGGCTTCTTCAGTCGCCCGAAAGTTTTCCTTCATAAGGAATGGTAGGCCGTCGGTATCTAGCTCATTTCGGCCCCGGCGACGATCGCGTTTGGGTTCGTGAGTGCCACAAAGGTGATCTAATATTTGAGAATCACGGCCTGGAAGTTGAATGTAACAAGTTGAATTTTCTAGGCCATAGCTTACGATCGGGGCAGGATTTGGCCGTTTAAGCGCACTAGCCTGAGCTTGGGGAACTAGACTGAGCGTTGAAATTGTGCATCCCAGCACCAAACTGGCGATCATATCAAAACGATATTTAAATTGTTTCATCATCAAACTCAAGGTAAGGAACAACAGAAAAGCCATTACATTTCTTGCTGTTCTCCTCTAACTCAAGTCGTTCTAAACCTATGCAATTCACCAGATCCGATCCGCTTAAAAGTGCAATCTTGGATTCAAAAGACGTTTGATAGGTTTAACCGCATGAATGACTTCTGCGGCATCTTCTGGTTTCACTTCGCAATACCATAACGGCCGATCGCCCGATCGCACTACCTGTACATTCGGTCCTATATGGCATTGCCCCTGACATCCACCCGCTGAAACCACAGTATCAGCAGGTAAATCGATCGCCAACAATGCATCCAAAACTGCCCGCGATCGTCGCCGCAAGCAGTTGTCATATTGGCACACCCAAAATTCAGTCTTACTCATTCACAAATACTCAGCTACTTATTTACGCAAAAAACCTTTTCCACGAGTACTAGAAGCAGTCGCCAAACAGTTATCTAGCTGAGTTCGCAAGGCATCATGATCCAGATTTTGACCAATTAAAACCAATTGATTTTTACGTTCAGGCGTTTTCCATTGATCATCATCCAAGGAAAAGCGTTTGCCACTCAGATGAAAAATATGGCGCTTCTCACTTTCAGAGAACCAAAGAATTCCTTTTGCCCGGAATACCGTTTCAGGAATTTGGTTATCTAAAAAGAATTGGAACTTACGA
>JAYUEU010000067.1:0-13267 GCA_043739065.1 Synechococcales cyanobacterium
GTCTCTGAAACTGCGCTAACTGGGACATCTTTACTAAGGTAGGCTGGCACGGTAGTAGACTCAGCCAACCGAAATGCCGAACCAGAAGGAGCTTCTGAAGTAGTAGTCGAGTGATTTGTGAGGGTCAGGGGTTCACCTAATAATGACGCTTTCTGCTGGATCTCAGGAGTAGTCTGGATATCAATGCCGCTTCCTACAACTGGAGACATCGCGGATGCAGAAATCTTGTTCTGAACTGTGTTTGTGTTAGTCGATTCGGCCTTAGCACTCATTGGATCTAAAAGAAGGCCCAAACAGATAATCGTAAGTGGCAGAAAGACTGGTTTAATCATATTCAAGTTCGGTGTCATAACATTTACCATTTATGAGGATATGGGAGACCCAGGTCTTTATTTAATCACACCTGATGTCTATATTGTAATGGACAAAAATTCTATAAACGTCACTATAAAGGGTGAGAACTTTATAGGATAGACTGTATCAATATTTTCTAAGGAAGAGAGCTTTAGAGTTTAACTAAATAAGAAGATAAAAACCGTTATTAGGCGATCGGAGAAATTTTTTTCAAGCTCTCACTAGGTAAATAAGCTCCATTTTGTAGTCATCTTAATCGATCGACAGGTCTAGGAGACTAGTAGGTACTCATCTTTAGAGATAGATGACCCATGATGACTTTACCTAAATAGGAAGATCAATGTCGGCTTAGTCCGGTCATAATCTTCAAACTATAGAGCGTTTAGAAGATTTAGAAATCGCGATACATTGTTTCAAGTGATTCAGATAACTGAAAACATATTCAAAGAATTTACCCAATGGAGATTTCTATGAGACGTTTTTTAAACCTGCCATCTTTTAAAAAGTTAAGCTTCCGATCCATTCAGTTTTCGATCGTTGCCCTCGTAATGTTCCTAGGATTAAACCTTGGCACAATGAAATCGGCAGTGGCAGCACCAACTACTGTAGTTAAATCTGTTCCTGTGGCAATCTTTGGTTTAGGTCGGCAAGCCGAGGGGAAGATTGACCAAGCCGTTGGTAAAGCTCAAACAGCTACGAGTGGTGCAGCTGGTAAAACTAAAGGTCTTACGAAACAAGCTAAAGGAAGAGCAAAATCTGATATTGGCCGCGTCGAAAGCAGTGCCAAGAGTGTCGGCGATAAGACGCGAGATGCAGTATCAGATGCGGCAGATAACACTTCAGATGCTGTAAAAGCGGCAGCGGATAAAGTGAAAGATTTGGTTGGTAAATAACTGCTTTGAGCATTCTTTTGAATGTCGCCGAACTTCGTAAAACTAAATGTTAACAATATCAGGAGAATATGTCATGAGTTTCCGTTCTTTATTTTCTATGTTTTCTTTGCTCTTCTGTTCAGCCCTACTATTTCTAGGTTTGACGATGGCTCCTTCACTTGCTTCACAGGGCAGTGATCCGACACAGGGTACTACACAAATGCCGGAGACGATGAAAGCAGCAGAAGATGTTGCAAAATCTGCTCCAATGTCGATTGAAGAAATTGAGGAGCGCAACAAAGACGGTCTTAATGAGGTTCAGGGCGACGCTGATAAAGACAAAATGTATAAAAGTAATACAAATAAACCCGGTCCAGCGATCGTTCAGGATATAAAAAAAGCAATTGACAACGCTAAGAAGTAGTTAACGCAGCTTACCTCTAATGCCGTAGGGTAAAATGATCAGTGGATTAATGGTGATTGAATTCAGATTAATTCAGAACTGTAATGAATAAATCGTGAATTTACTCAACCCTTCTCCACTGATTTTTTGCTTTTCCATTCTTACCTGATGCACCTTAATTTGTTCTTCTTAAGCCAATTATTGTAGCTGAAAAGATATCTGGGTTCATCTGTACGATCGATCTGTGTTTATCTGAACGATCGATCAATTAGTCTTAAACATACCGGATAGGAAAGTGTAAGTGATTCTCTGAATATTGCTTTATCAGACGCTTACCTAAATCCTGATCCAAGATCAATTAATACCCTTAGAATATCGTTGACCCATAGTTTTTAACACTCCATCAACTTTTGGGAAAGCAATATTTCTACAATATTTCCAACTGTCTGAAAGCATCAATGTTTAAACCTTGCAAGATTTAGGTTTAGCTATAACTCCATTTCAAAATTTCTCTCTCTAATTTCATCATTTACATTTAAAGGATTTTCACAATGACTAATGCTACTCTCACTCCAACTACCCCAATGACACCTGTTTCATCTCGTGAACAGACTATTTCTGCTATTTTTGAAACACAAACTCTTGTACAAGATGCAGTGAAACGTTTAATTGATCGAGGTGTTCCTGCTGAAGATATTTCTGTCATGGGTCGCAATTTTGAATCCACCACTCGGGTTGCAGGATTTGTCACTAAACGTGATGTAATTTTAGGCGGCTTAACGCAAGGTGCTATCTTTGGCTCTCTATTTGGCTCAGTTCTCAGCCTGCTTAGCGGTGTTGGAGTCTTATTTATTCCTTTCGTAGGACCAATTATCGCTGCTGGTCCGATCGGCGCAATCTTACTAGGGGCTACATCAGGCGCATTGATTGGTAGCGCTGGCGGAGGATTGGGGTCGCTCTTGGTAACTTTAGGAATGCCAGAGGATAAAGCAGCAATCTATCAAACCTTAGTCTCAGCGGGGGAATTTTTGTTGATGGCCGAAGTTCCGGCTGATCGAACAGGAGAATATCAACTGCTGATTGAAAGTGCAAGTGGCAAGGAAATTCATATGATTAATCAAACCTTACCCCGACCTTGCGCCGGGAAATGTAATACACCTGATGATCTAACTCCTGAGATTAGAGCGCACCTTTCTCCTACAGCTCAAGAAAGCTTTATTAAGGCATACAATGCAGCGATCGATGATGGTAATTCCACCGATGCCGAATATGTTGCTTGGGAAGCTATTCGCCAACAGTTTGATGAAGATCAAGATGGCGTTTGGTCTAACCCGAAAGCTCAGTAATACGATTGAGTTGTCTGCGATATAAATCAATCCTGATCTAAAATGTCTCGTCTCTGAGAACTATCACATCTATCACATATACACAAGTCTAATTATCTTCGCTCTATACTATTTGGATCATCAAGATCCCACAGTTTTGGAAGAATTTAGAGAATTATTGTCTCTAAAGATGTCCTTTATAGAGAAGATTTAGTGGAAAATCAAATTGGTTTTGACTTGTGTATATAGGGTAGCCTCTGAGAAAGAGGTCTTTAACTTTCCCGCAAATATGAATTCTGAATTGATAGATACAGCTGATGCCTAATTAAATTGATGAGAAACCATCTTAAAATTAATAGTGCGATTCGTTAAATTCCCATACGGCTTAAATTCAGCTCCACCATGAAAACCGTCATAGCTAAGTCGATCGTCAGCTTGAACAGAAATGGTTCGATTCTGCCAGTATTTCTGCCGATGGTATTTGACCCCCTAACGTTCTAGGAATAGGAGCGGGCGGCTCGCCAGTTTGACTTCTCTCAGTGACTGTAACGGTTAGCTTATTACAAGCAACTGATGCTGCACCACTAATCTCTCCCTGAATGGTGAGTAGTTATAGGTAGTATCTTGGTCTGGTCTATGGTTGTTGTAGGTGATATTCTTTGCACTGAATTAGCCGTATTTGCCCAAAATAAAATAGAAGTGCCAGCCATATCTAATAGAGTCGCAGAAATCAGTAAAATTCTAGATTTCATTGACATGACAAAAGTCCTCTTTAGCTGTGGTAAGTGCAGTTTTCTATAGTAGGAAAAATCTAGAAAACATAGCACGTTAAGACCACAGTCTCGTTTAAATAAACAGTGCCTGAAGAAAATTTCTTTGGCCTTGCAAGAGTGAAATACCGAGTTTAGCCATGAGAAGGATTTTTTTGACTATCATTAATTCCTTCCAAGTAATTGTTTGATTTGATTACCGATCGCACGAATACTTTTTACAATACCGCTTTCAGAGCCGAGAAATGAACCTTGGGTTTGAGCTTGAGTTAAGGATAGATCTGAAATAGGAAGTGCGGTAATACAAACCCAGAAGTACTTTTTAAATTTCTCCATATCGACTTCCAAGTGTTGCTTTTGAGACCAAGTATACAGATCGAAACTTACTGAATTATTGTTTGTCTGCACATTTCCTAATAAAGAAATCCAGTGAGAAGGGAGTGGTAATGAAACCTTATCCTCTAATAAACCTTCTGCCGTAATCAGCGCAAATGCGACCCCTCCAGCTTGAAGAACTGTATCGATCGTTCTCAAAGCATTCTGGTCCTGCATCAAAAATACATTAATCTGTTGAACTTGCGAATACCCAAGGATCTGAATACACCAACCTATTATTTCCCAAGGTTTCGTCATTCCAGCCATATTACGCAGAAGGGAAGGGGCATTAGGTTGCACAGGAAACAGTAGATTTGCTGCTTCTCGAAGCGTTGCCAAAACCATCCAGTCTGCCTGTTCCATACGCAGATCACCTCGACTATTTTGCCGAAGAACAGCATCAGCAGAAATGGGTTGAGTCGTTCCAGAAATTATCCCAGTTTCAAATAGTTGCTGACAGATTTTGACATAACGAACAGGATTACGCCGAATCAGTTCAAACAAAACAGCCGCAGGACCACAAAATGGCTGTTCACCTTGATTCACTTGAAATGGATTAACAATCCGAATTCGCATATCTTGAATGATATTGGCTTTCTGTAAAAAGGGCCAGACCCCTGATTTAGGAGACTGCTCAAAGCTATCGATCGCTGCTTGAGCCGCACTCACTAAAGTCAAATCACTAGAATAACGATCGGTGGTAATTAAAGTCATGGTCATAGGAGATACCTTAAATAAGACCTGCAATAATATTGATACTCATGGCGAGAATGGCGGTATTGAAGAAAAAGGATAACACACCATGAAACAGCGCCAGTTTACGAAGTGTCCGTGATGTAATGGAAACATCAGAAACCTGTCCAGTCATACCGATAATAAAAGAAAAATACATAAAATCCCAATAGTCGGGTTCTTCTTCATTAGGAAATGTCAATCCATTTACTTGACAATCCTTGAGACGAGTATTCCCATCTCGATAGTAGCCCCTCGCATAGTGCAAAGCAAAGATGGTATGGACCAAGGACCAGGCAATCAGGATTGTTGCGATCGATAATCCTAGATGCACGATTAATAGTAATCCAACCAATCCCTTAGTTGTTTTGAGCAAATAAGCTAAAGCCATCAAACTCAAAACCGCAGAACCCAGGACTAAGCCAAGAATGATAAAGCGTCCAACATCTTCCTTCTGGGCATAGTTACGCATTAATTGTGGTGTTGCGATTAACATTGCCCTCCAAGTCAAAAGCAAAAAGCACATCATTCCGGTATCACCGGCACAAAGCATGTTTGCTGATGGTGATATCCACCTGGGCAAAGCTATTGCCACAATTCCAGCTAAAAGAATAGATAGAAGTAACCGAAATCGAACATTGGGATATTTCATTACATCATCGTTAGAAGAGACTGAATCTAGCTATTAATTTTGTAAAAATCCAGCATTCACGCCGATTAACAAATAAACCCCCATTAATAAACGGTACCAAACAAAAATCCAAGTCGATCGCTTCTCCAAATAATGTAACAATCCATAAATTGCTGCAAATGCAGAAATACTTGCCGTCACTAATCCGACCAACAGAATTCCCCATCCCTCTGCATTCAGTCCAGCCGTCATCAGCGTATGTAACTCCGCAGATCCTGCCAGAATAATAGCGGGTAATCCTAATAGGAATGAGAACTTTGCTGCGGTCTCTCGTTCCATGCCGAGAAACAGTCCCATCGTCAGAGTAGATCCCGATCGCGAGACTCCCGGAATTAGCGCCAACACCTGAGCTAAGCCGACCCACAGTCCATCCTGAAGTGAAAGCTGATTAAACGATCGCTCCCGATTTCCCACCTTCTCCGTCATCGCCAGTAATAGTGACATGACGATCGAGGCAATTCCAATCACTGTTAATGTCCGAAATGGTGAATTACAAGCATTCAGCGATTTTTTGAATAGCAATCCCCCAGCAATAATGGGCAGCGTCCCCACCAGTAGGCCCATCGCCAACCGAAAATCTTGATCGCGGTAATCCTGCTGTGCGATCGCCCGCACCGTTGCTCCAGATAGACTTTTAATATCTTTCCAGAAGTAAGTGATCACCGCTGTCACACTAGCAAGTTGCATGGCTGCACTAAATGCCGTTCCGGGATCTCTCCACCCCAAAAGGCTAGGAACAATCCGCATATGCGCAGTGCTGCTAATGGGCAGGAGTTCGGTAATTCCTTGAATAATACCTAAGATAAAAACCTTAAACCAACCTAGTTCAAGAAATCCTAAATCGATTTCACTAGGGCAGACAACATTCGCAAGAAGAGAAAGTGACATGAAAGACCCAACATTAATGGAGATAGTAGACATAAGTGTATACAGATAAAATAAACATTAATAAAACTTTTTCCAGCGAAGTAAAGCTGTTCTTTCTACTTAGATGAATCCTGATTAATCTACAAATGGCATTGAAAATTAGAATAATTTAATGGAACACATACTTAAAATTATAGCTACGAAAAGTTTTGTGATAGAAGAAGATGAATTTTATCTACATCAGGAATCCAATAGCTATAATCATACTCATCTGGCGTACTAAAACGTCCCGGTAACATAACCGTTTTCAATGGTTTTTCCTGAGAACCCTTCAGAAAATTCAACAGCGCCAGCATTTCCTCTACGGACAAATTCGTATCTACACTATCTTGGGTCACTTGAAGCAATTGAGGCAATTTAATCCAAGCCGTGGGCGTAATAACACTACGGAGTAATGCGTTCAAAACACCCTGCTGACGCTGCACTCGTCCAATATCACCCATACCATCATGGCGAAATCGGACATACTCTTCCAAATGTTGACCCGATAAATGTTGAAGTCCGGGTTGAAAATCGATCGTTAATCCTTGGGTCCGATCGCGGTAGTGCATCTCAGCAGGAACATTGATATCAACACCATCCAAAACATCAACCAAATGAATCAACGCTTGAGTATCCAGACGGACATAACGATCGATCCCAATTCCTTCGAGCAATTGACTCACCGTCCGAGCGGCCATAGGCGGACCACCGAGAGCATTAGCATCATTAATTTTTTGGGTTTGACTGCCTGTCAATGGAACCTTAGTATCACGAGGAATCGACAACACCGTCGCTTGACCAGAACTGGGATCAAACCGAACTAGGAGCATCGTATCGCTGTTGCCATCTAATACCGTTTCGGGCGTGTTTGCAGGGTTCCGAAGCGATCGCCCTTGATCAATTCCAAGAACCAGTACAGTTACCGGACGTGTAATTTGATTCGGAATGACCGAAAGGATGGGAGTTGTCGCCATCGTTTCCGCCGTCTTTTTAGAATGATTAAGAATCTGAGCATTCAAACAAAATGCTAGAACTCCCCCAAAACCAAAACTCAATCCCGCAATCAAAGACAAAGACACTACAAGTCGTTTGCCAGGTGGTTTGGAAATTCGCTTAGACCTATTGGGTTGCGATGAGCGTTTGCCCTGACGTAACCGAGAAACTGGATTTATCAATGTACTCCCCACAAACCCAACCATTACAGATAGGCATCATTCACATCAAGACATTCATTCTAAAATCGGCTTTACACTACAGCTATGCAAAATTCGATTAATCGTTTGGTTCGGCAAGGTTCGATCGACAATAATTTCACTATCGATTAAGAACATTGCCAACTCCCGATCGAAAAAGACTTCAATCACTTGGGGCATATGTCCCTTAGAGATCGACTGAAGCATAAAAATTTCATTCTTATCCACTTGAATGCAAAGTTCATGATCATAAAAAATCTCAATATGTTGAGGTAAATAGCCGATCGAAAATCGAGGTTTGCATCGCTCTTGCTCTAAATAACTTAAGAGCTTGAGATCTTGACGCAGAAAATTTGAAACGTGGATAGAAAGTCGCCAATCATTTAGACTAGGGGTTATAGAGAACATAGAAAATCAGCCTCCATTAGGGAGTTACAATCATCATAAATAGTAATTATGACTACCAAAAGATTATTGACCTGAAAGATATGACTGAATTAATGTAAATTTTTAACACGATGATAGCGATCGTAAAAACTATGCAGCTGTGCAGCGTAATATCAGAAGAAAGATCAAAATTGGGCGAAATTCATGGCGACAGTGCTGATCATTGAAGATGAAGTCAACATTGCAGCGATGATTCAGACCTGCATCCAGAGTGAAGGGCATCATTGTCAGGTAGTTCATGATGGAAAGGCTGGAATTGATGCATTTCGACAATTGCAACCTGATGTCGTGATTCTGGATTTGATGTTACCAGAAATAAATGGTTTGGATGTTTGTACCCGTATTCGACAATCTGGCAAACTAGGGCAAAAAGATCCCTACATCATGATGTTGACGGGGAAAACGGAAGAAATCGATCGCATCATTGGGTTCTCGACAGGGGCTGATGATTACATGGCTAAACCATTTAACCCTGTGGAGCTAACCGTCCGGCTGCGGGCACTCCTGCGACGGGAAATGCGTCGTCACAATGCTGAACCTGATGATTGTTTTGAAACGACTCATCTTGAGATTAATCAGGGAATGCGATCGGTCCACCTCAAGTTACCCAGTGGTGATCGTGAAGGAATTAAATTTACTACATTAGAATTCAACTTACTCCTGACAATGGCCCAGAGACCCGGGCGAGTTTGGAGTCGATCGCAACTTCTCGATACGGTTTGGGGAGATGATTTTGACGGAGACGATCGGATTGTGGATTCCTATATCAAACGTTTACGTCAGAAGCTTTGTAGTACCGATCGTTTTGACAAATCACAATTTATCCATACTGTTTCTGGAATTGGATATAGTTTCTTAGATTCGAGTGAAACCACATTATGACTCCCCATGGTTCATCTATTCCACTCAGCTTAAAACTTCGACTTTTGTCTTCCCATGGATTGACAACGATCGTCGGTGTGAGCTTCTTTTCATTATCGAGTCGGGTTTTTAATCTTAATTTTCGAGATGAATTTGTTGTAGCACTCTTTGGCTTGACTAGTGTCATCATTGTTAGTATGTTAACAAGTCAGATTATTATCAAACCGCTAAAACGAATTGAACACGCCGTGCGATCGTTTACGGCAGGCGATTTAGATGCACGAGTTCCCTATATTCCTATTCCTGAATTAAATCGGTTGGGAAATCAATTTAACTTGATGGCGGAGAGTTTACAAGGGGTTGAAGAACGTAGGCGAGAGTTAACAAGTGACTTGGCCCATGAATTACGATCGCCCATTACAGTGATTCACGGCTATTTAGAAATGATTGATGCAGGCATGACAGAGTTTTCGCCTGAAATTAAATCACAAATGCAACAAGAAACCTTACGTCTCATCGGCTTGGTCAATGATGTTCTTGAACTTTCCCGTGTTGAAGATGGCTGTTTATCCTTACAGTTAGAACCGATCGATTTACCACGTTTACTGAAAGGAATTGTGACCAGTTTCACTACTGCTAGTCTCGAAGCTCAGTGTGAGTTGATACTAGACATTGTATCGGATTTACCGTTGGCCTATGCAGATTGCGATCGGCTCAAGCAAATCTTGATTAATCTTGTTAGCAATGCCATTACCTATACGCCTAAGGGACAGGTTACACTGCGAGCCGGCTTAGCAAATGATCGACTTTGGATTACCATTGAAGATACAGGCATAGGCATCACACCTGAAAATATCCCGAAAATATTTGAGCGATTTTGGCGAGCAGATCCATCGCGCAATAGTAATACAGGGGGAATTGGGATTGGATTAGCCATTACAAAACGACTTCTAGAACTTCATGGGAGTGCTCTAGAAGTCAAGAGCCAACTGGGAAAAGGAAGTACATTCAAATTCTCTCTTCCGATCGCGGAGTAAATGATTCATTGAATTCTAATTCCTTAGCGTCTGTCTTCCCAATGACCTTCAATCCAGTGAGAAAATAGGCCGAGAAAGCCAGATTCATTGTGGCCTGGAACCCAGACTTGATGTTCATTATGTCGCAATTCATTCCGTCGAAGCTGTTCTTCGCGTTCCTGTTGACGACGGATTTCTTGTTGACGAGCTTCGTTCCGCAGTTCAGTGCCTCGTCGATTTTCTAATTCTCGCCGATTGCTAGTGGGGTAATTGTGAGTAGGCTGAATCTGATTGGTATGATTACCATACGGTTTAGCAGTTTCAGAGGATGTCGATCGGTTATTTTGTTCGTTGTGATGTTCATCTGCCAAGGCGGGTTTTGGCAATAATGAGAACAATCCGATCGGTAATGTTAACCAAGCGATCAAAAATTTTCGGTTCATCAGTTTAAAGGTCATGATTAGCCATCCTTATAAAGTTGAATAAAGAGCTGGAGAAATCTAAAACGATAGTCTTGAGACTTTGTTAACAAATCAGACATACAGTACGATCGCAAATAACCTATGGCTCATAAGAGTAGACTCCAAATAAGAATAGATAGAGTAAAGATGACTGGAGTTTATAATATAGAATATTCGCCAGCCATCCCAATTTTGGGTGTGAATCACAGTAGTTTTTATCTGGCTGCATTCCATAGCTTTATCCTATCTGCCCACGATGCTATTTCCTATGGGACTTTTGTCCTGAATATGATTAAGCCGAATAATTCCTGTATGTTTAAGCGTCAAACAAATTAGTAAACGTTGTTTTTTTAAGCTCTTCCAGCGATCGTGAAACACCTAATCAAATACTAATCATATATCTCCCATGAATAATCTTATTCTAGTCATTTTACCCTGCTTAACTGTAATTAGTTCAGCAAGCAACACATCAAACTAAATCTCGCTGACATTAACTTAATCATTTTAGAGGTTCTCTAGCATGAAGATTTTTACCCTCATTGTACACTCGGCTCAAAATGCAGTTCAATTCGTCGTGGGAGCGGTGGCCGAAGTTTTCAGTTTAGACCATGATGATTATCCTGCTACAGGAATAATGCCCTACAGTGGAACCGTTCATCGTCGTGACTAAAACTCAAAGATCACGAATCTTTATCGTACACTTTACCTAATACAAGTCATAAGAGTATGTCAGATCAAAATTTGGTTCAACAAGCTGGAGACTTTACAGTAGATGCAGCGATCGATACCACTGCCGATAACCTAGTAAACCAAGTTGTTGATAGCATGGTTTCACGAATTCCGGGTGGTCAGGGTATTGAACAAATGCTCAATACGGGAATTGATCAAAATCTCAACAATACGATCAATAATGAAGTAAACAAAGGATTAGGCGGTATGCTTCAGGATGCTGAAGAAGTGATTCACCTCTAATAGTCTGTAATTTCGATATAGCAGTCCCTAGCCTAATGGAGTACAGCCTACCCTTGACTGGCAAAGACTTCAGGGCTGAAAGTGTACCCCACTCGACCAAGAACCGCTATAAGTCTCTTATTAGTTGAGTGCGGAGATGGTCTATAGGATCAAATCTTGACCGTATTGGAGTACATTTAGTTAAGGCTAATGTACTCTTTTTTATCTGAGTGCATGCCTCATCTTATATCTTTTCTAAGTAAAGAAAGGCTGTATGAAGGACCATAAATTAACAACATATCTGAGATCTATTATTCCGAAATCTAGTGTAATAAAGCGTAATGCGATCGTTCTGATTGGTGCTGTTGGACTCTATGGTCTTACGGCTTATGGCATATTGCCCATCCTTTGGCGACACTATGAACGTAACCCTAAGCTTGAACATTCTCCTAAAATCACACAAACCGCAAGTGGCATTCCTGGAGATCCAATTAATATCGGTTTAGTAGGAACAGAAGATGAAATCATTGAAGCTATGTCCAAAGCGGGTTGGAAGCCTGCGGATCCTGTTACTTTTCATAGTAGCCTCAAGATTGCTAAAAGTGTTTTATTGAAGCATCCTTACCCCACTGCTCCCATGAGCAAACTATTATTCGATGGACGCAAACAAGATTTAGCCTTTGAGCAACCTGTGGGCAGTAGTGCAACACAACGACATCATGTGCGCTTTTGGAAATCAGATTCTGATGATCCTGAAACGAATCGCCCACTTTGGGTAGGATCGGCTACTTTCGATCGTAGCGCAGGGGTTAGCCATCTCACAGGACAAATCACCCACCATATTGAAGCAAATATTGATGCAGAGCGGGACACCGTATTGAAAAATTTGACTCAAGCGCAACAAGTCATTGGTGAATATCAAGTGACTGGCGTTGGAACGACATTCCAGGGACGTAATGGCGGCGGAGATTGGTATTATACCGATGGAGAAATGAAGATCGCTATACTGTCACGTCAATAATGCTGATTAACTAATACTAACTAGCGTTTTACACTACACTCTTCTAGTTTACTAGAAATAGTAAAAATACAATTTGTGATCGCTTTCCATCATATTTATGTCATCGATCGAATAGTCGGTAGATAAATCTGCTAGGGCATTCGTCCAACGTTATACAATAAGTCAATGTAAATCTTATGATGATACATTCAAAATCTCCAGTAGAATCTACACTTAAAGTTCCTATAAAATGATGAAGATGAAATTGAATATAAAAATTAGAGCATATTGGATTTTAGGATTATTAGTTGTATTTTGGATGGGATTAATCACGATCGCCTATCCCAAGCTAGATGCTGCGATTGCTCAATCCCCCGGACCTGTTACCAGTGCTAAAAAAGTGTTGCGTGTTGCAACTCGAATTATTCCACCCTTTGTTATGGAGAATGAAGGTAAGTTAACAGGATTTAGTATTGAATTGTGGCAAAAGATTGCGGCTGAAATGGGCGTTGAGTCTAAAATTATAACGTACAAAACTCTTCCCGAAATGATGGATCCCATAGGGGAAAATAAAGTAGATCTTGCGATCGCAGCTATCTCAATTACCGCAGAACGAGAGGCAAAATTAGATTTCTCTTATCCTATTTTCAATTCTCAATTACAAATACTCGTTCGCAATCCCAAAAAAGTGGGAATGCTTCCAAACTTACTGCGCGATCTATTTTCACCAACTTTATTACAATTGATTGGTTTAGCTTTATTAATGGTCGTTATTGCGGCTCATATGATTTGGCTATTTGAACGTCGTCATCCCAATAGCCCGATCACAGAATCTTATTTCCCTGGTATTTTTATCGCGGCTTGGTGGGCAGCTTCCACCCTCGCAACCCAAGCTGAAGAAATGCCA
>JAYUEU010000068.1:0-4841 GCA_043739065.1 Synechococcales cyanobacterium
CATCGCCTCGACGGGACTGGCCAGGGCGCGGCATCAAGTCATCGGGAATAGGAAGCCGATCGATCGCCTCTAGACGAGGAATATCAGGACGCAATTGAAGAACATCAGCAATGCTAGCAATCCGCCAACGGTTATCGCGGCTGAGACAAAGTAAATAAGGCAGCTGGCCCGGACCAGACAGTTTAGTAACCAGTACGGCAGAAATGGGAGTCGGGACCTGAACGGTGTTGCCTTTGAGCAGTAGCGCAGTTCCAGCCAACGCATAGGGCAACATCAGGACGAGTTCCTGCGCATGGGATTCGCCTGCTTGAAGTTGAAGCGTTTTGAGCAGCCGTTTTTCTTCGCGCTGCCGATCTTGTAATTTTTCATACTGAGATAACAGCTTCCAATCCACCGAGGCAACCCGTTTCTTCAGGGCAGTAAGTTCGCCTTCAATCCGATCGACTTCTGCGCGTTGAGGCTTGAGGGCAAAGGATGCTAAATATTGGGCAAAACTTCGTTCAATCAGTTCTTTAGCTTGCTCTAGAGTATGGACCTGCAACAGATTCAACACCATGCCATAGCTCGGCGTAAACTGACTCACCAATGGATCCGCCCCGCCCGTTGCTAGCTTAGCTGCTTCCCGTGCCCCTTCATAGGGAGTCTGAACCGTCAGAACATAACCAACTTTATCCATGCCACGACGGCCTGCACGACCTGACATTTGTAAAAATTCGGAACCGTTTAATAATCGATGTCCAGCATCCGTTCGTTTGCTTAATGTGGAAATAACGGTAGTTCTCGCAGGCATATTAATCCCGGCTGCCAAGGTTTCAGTGGCAAATACAACCTTAACTAAGCCTTGTTGGAATAGTTCTTCCACAAAGGCTTTCCAAGCTGGAAGCAAACCTGCATGGTGTGATGCGATACCTCGAACGATCGCACTCACCTGACTTTCACGAGCAATTTCAGGGTTACGATCGATGAATGCTTCGACCTGAACTCGAATTTTATCGGATTCTTCTGGGGTTAGTAAGGTCAGATCTGCAACGGCATCCATGGCCCGATCGCACCCTCGACGACTGAAAATAAAATAAATCGCGGGAAGCATTTGAGCCTGATTAAGCTTTGACACCACAAAGGAAATTGCAGGTGCTTCGGGTCGTTTTTCACCCCTAGGGTTTGAACCGCGTGGCCGTTGTTTGCCGCCTTTTGGCTTCAACATTGGGCTAATGGACGTGCCGGAGTCGTCTAAGAGTGGAAAGATCCCCAAAGGGTTTGCAAAGGAAAATTGCAGTGGTACAGGCCGAAAATCTGAATAAATTAGTTCTGTTGGTCCATGAATTTGGTTGATCCAATCCGTAAGTTGATTGCTATTTGCCACCGTTGCAGATAACCCAACAAGCTGAATCTCAGGCGGACAGTAAATAATCGACTCTTCCCAAACCGTCCCACGCTGACGATCGTTCATGTAATGACACTCGTCCAAAATCACTGATTCCACACCCAGCATTGAGCCACCTGTTTCCCCGATTGCCGTTCCATACAGCATGTTTCGGAAGATTTCAGTGGTCATGACTACGATCGGGGCATCACGATTAATTGACGTATCACCTGTTAACAAACCAACTTGATCTTGACCGAATTGATTACGAAAGTCGCGAAACTTCTGATTTGATAACGCTTTCAGTGGAGTGGTATAAAAAACCCGCCGATTTCGCTCAAGGGCGCGATGAATGGCATATTCTCCAACTAATGTCTTTCCAGAACCTGTAGGCGCGCAGACAACGACGGATTTACCCATATCTAATGCAACGATCGCATCAAGCTGAAAGCTGTCTAATTCAAAGGGGAAGACTTCAGATGGGTCGATGCCAAAGATTTCGGGAGAGTTAGTCACAGGGCACAAATCGAGGGATGACAGTATACGCGAGTTCCTCAAGTATCCAGTGTACGCTCACTTTCGACTCATAACCCATTTGCGTGTGATCCAGCAAACTGCTGTAAATTGATCTATAGCCAATCTCGCGGAATCCTGGATCATGCCTCCTGATATTGCCGGAACTGATTTATGGGCGCAGACGCTTGAAAAACTAAAGCTGAAAATGAGTCCGCCAACATTTGATACTTGGATTGCAAAAACCGTAGTGGAGAGTTTTGATGCGGATTGCCTAATGATCCGAACTCCTCATCCGTTCGCACAAAAGTGGTTGACGCGATATTACTTACCGACCATTCTTCAGGCTATTCAGGATGTAGCAGGTCGTCCAATCGACATTAAGCTCGTCAATTCAGTAATTAATCAAGATCCAACAACTGAATTTGATGATGCGACGTTATCAAAGCGATCTTCTAAAATAATTGACAATCCTAAAGTTGTTAAGCCTTCAGTTCAATTATGGCAACCCCCATCCGCCCAAGAATTTCGCCGATCGGAACTCAATTCCCGATATGTATTTTCTCGTTTAGTCGTTGGCCCAAATAATCAAATGGCCCATGCTGCATCCTTGGCGGTTGCTGAGTCTCCTGGTCAGGAATTTAATCCACTATTTCTCTGTGGTGGGGTGGGTTTAGGTAAAACACATTTGATGCAAGCGATCGGTCATTATCGTTTAGAAATAAATCCTGATGCGCGTATCTATTATGTATCCACTGAGCGATTTACAAATGATCTGGTGACTGCAATTCGTAAAGATAATATGCACGCATTTCGAGAACAATATCGGGAGGTTGATGTATTACTGGTTGATGATATTCAGTTTATTGAAGGTAAGGAATACACTCAAGAGGAGTTTTTCCATACGTTTAATACGTTGCATGAAACAGGTAAACAAGTTGTTCTGGCTTCCGATCGTCCCCCGAATCAAATTCCTCGATTGCAAGAACGATTATGTTCTAGATTTTCTATGGGTTTGATTGCGGATATTCAGCCGCCAGATTTGGAGACTCGGATGGCAATTTTGCATCGTAAAGCTGAGTATGAAAACATTCGTTTATCTAGAACTGTAATTGAATACATTGCTTCGACGTATACATCAAATATTCGTGAGCTTGAAGGTGCATTAACCAGAGCCTTGACCTATACCTCGATCGCAGGATTACCGCTCACGGTTGAGAATATTGTTTCAGTTTTAAATCCGCCGATGGAGAAGATTGATGTCTCACCCAATGTTATTTTTGATGTGATTATTGATCACTTTAATGTTCCTTCTGTTGATTTAAAAGGGACATCTAGACGGCGTGAAATTAGTATGGCGCGTCAAGTTGGGATGTATTTGATGCGTCATCATACAGGTCTTAGTTTGCCAAAAATTGGGGAAGAGTTTGGCGGAAAAGATCACACGACTGTGATGTATAGCTGTGAGAAAATTGAAAAACTCAAAGAGTCCGATCGGGATTTTGCACAGACGCTACGGTTATTGAACGATCGGGTTCAAGCGACAAATAAAGGCCGCAATCGTAAAATTTAGGGTATTAGTTAAGTCGTAATTATCCTGAATAACTCATTTGTTATGCTTATATTCTTGGGCAGATAATGCGACCCCCTTAGGATTGATGCTCTTGAGTTTGTGATTAAAGGTGTGGAAAACAACTGAGCGGAATGTGGAAAACTAGGGTTAAATTCTGATTTTCTGCTGTACGTGATTATGTGAAAGCCCCTCTGGCTTGAGTTTTGGCAGCTTTTCCACAACCGATCGATCGGGTCTATTGAAATGGATGTCAAGATCACGTTTTCCACAACCAATATCGCCCGCAATCCTTTACAGTTTAAACCTGGATTTTGATCCGTTCAACCCCAGTTCAACCTTAGATTCCCCACCTCCCCATGAAACTCGTCTGTACCCAATCTAATCTCAGTAGTCATCTATCGTTGGTGAGTCGTGCGGTTTCGTCTCGTCCGAGTCATCCAATTTTGGCCAACGTGCTGTTGAATGCAGACGAAGCAACTCAGCGTGTGAGTTTATCTGCATTTGATTTGAGTTTAGGCATCCAGACTAGTTTTTCTGCACAAGTGACAACAGGGGGCACGCTGACGATTCCAGCTAAGCTTCTGGGTGACATTGTGTCGCGGTTGCCTGATGGTGAATTGGCGCTAGATGATGGTGCGGACGATCGGTCCGGGAACGAAGATGAGGGCGGTATTTTGGTGACGCTGAAGTATGCGTCGGGCAAGTATCAAATGCGCGGCCTTGGTGCAGAAGAGTTTCCTGAGTTGCCAACGATCGTGGATGGAGATTCGGCGCAATTGTCAGCAGAGGCGATGATTGAAGGGTTGCGTAGTGCTTTGTTTGCAGCGAGCGGGGACGAGACGAAGCAAGTGCTGACGGGTGTTCATTTGAGTGTCCAAGATGATGGACTAGAGTTTGCGGCGACAGATGGACATCGGTTGGCGGTAGTGCAGACGGTGGCTCATCCAGATGATGTGTCTGGGGCGTTGCCGAAATTAGATGTGACGGTTCCTGCCAAAGCGTTGCAAGAGGTAATTAAGATGCTCGATCGGGGCAGCAGCAGCACGGTGGCGGTGAAGTTTGATCCGGGTCAAATCGTATTTGAATGGGCCGAGCAGCGTCTGACGAGTCGGCTTCTGGAGGCTCAGTATCCTAACTATCGTCAATTGATTCCCCGTCAGTTTGCGCATAATCTTACCCTCGATCGTAAAGCGTTGTTGAGTGGGTTAGAACGGATTTCCGTGATTGCGGATCAGCATAACAATATTGTCAAAATGAGTATTATGCCCGAGTCACAAAGCATCAGTTTGTCCGTGGATGCGCAAGATGTGGGAAGCGGTCAGGAGACGATCGCAGCGCAGATTACGGGGGAGGGAATGGATGTGGCGTTTAATGTTAAATATTTGATTGAGG
>JAYUEU010000069.1:0-4986 GCA_043739065.1 Synechococcales cyanobacterium
CCAACACCAAACCCATCTTCACCTGCAACCAAGTCTGCTGCAACAAATCAGGCGAGATCGTCAACATTGCGATCGCCATCACAATCGTCACCACCATCGCCGGAGTCATAATGATTCCGTAAAGCCGCTTTTCCATCAACGTGAATTGCGTCTTCAAAATACTTCGGGCGGGTTCCACCTTTTGCTCGTGGGCCTCTGCATGGTAAACAAACAACCGTGGCAGATAAAAAAGCCCGGCAAACCACGAGACAAATCCCACAATATGAAACGCTTTAAACCAAAAATACGGCATGGTGGTGATGTAAAAGAATGGCTATGGATCAAAAAACTCAAGATACAAATGCATCCTGAGTTCTATTAAACGGGAAAATGGGTGTTGCCTAAAGCCTTTCTCCACCCACATTAACGTTTCGTTACACGAGACAAGTTTCTAGGACCACTGGAGTCACAAGTTCTTCTGACAGACCTTGATGTAAAAAGAGCGAAATCGCTACCGAAATTGCACGATCTTGATCCCAATCTGGGTTCTTCTCAATATACTGAGCTAATTGACTATGAAGGGTTTCGGGAAGTTCGGTAAGCAGGGAAATCGTGGGAGACATCATAAAATAAAACCTTTACTCAAGCCTTGGGTGTGACGACATTTAAAACAGGAATCAACAGCCACTGAGGTCATCAACACCAATGTTATAGATAACGGCTTCGCTTCACTTTTCTCGCAAGTTTCTGCGCAAGTTACATAACAAGTTACATAAATTGGTGCTGGACTAGTGACCCGAATTCTCGCACTGCGTTGAGTGTTTGTAGAGCGTATATTTACTTGTGCTATTTTATACATTATGCCTCTAAGAATACATTAATGATGACTTCGTCCCTACGTACTGTGGAAAACGTCTTAAATATATTTTAGAGGGGTGTTATCTAGTAGAACTTTTAGAGATTTAAATGTATTACAATCTCTAAAAGTCTTGCCTGAAGAGAGAATCAGAGTTTTTCACCAGAAGCAGATAACCAGAGTAGCTAGACTCTATGGTGTGGAAAGCGATCGATTCGCATCACAGAATACAATCGCAGTCAGCACCGCCCTGTGGAAAACCCTTAATAATCTGGGGAAAAGAGAGAATGGATGTGGAAAGATTTAAAAAATGTGGGGAAAGTCTCTATCTAAAAGAAGAAATATGAAGATGACGATCGTTATCTTTCGGGTGATTTTATCGAGTATTAACTAAATATTTCTTGCTTTTTACTTAAACAAACGTAACAGCACAAACGCAATAGCACAAAAAATCCTGGATACGAAATATCGCGCCAGGAGGTTGATTGAATTACTAAGTCCGTGGTGAGGGACTATTAGTTAATTCAGTTAGTTAATTCAGTTAGTTAGTTAGTTAATTCGGCGAATATTTAAACAACACCAATCGCCTCGTTTCCAAAGTGCCGACACAAACCAGCCATTCTCTTCAAGAACATCCGTCACGGCTTTGGCTTGGTCTAACAGAACACCGCTGAGGATGCCCCAGGTTTCGGGTTTGGTGAATGGCTCCCACTCAGGAATCAGCTCCACAATCACATGGGCCAAGATATTGCAGACAATGCCCTCGACGGGTTCAGGAATCATGTTCACAATCACTTCCACACTGCCTTCAGCGACATCAAGCCTTGATGGATCGATAGTGTTGAGTATTACATTTTCCTGAGTTGCTTTCACCGCCAATGGATCCGTATCAACGGCGTAGGCTTTTTTTGCGCCCAACAGCAATGCGCCCACGGACAAAATTCCCGAACCACACCCAATATCCGCGATCGTAGTCAATTCAGGACTTTCGCCCAATCGCATCTCTAGCGCTTCAAGACAAAGTTGTGTCGTGGCATGATCTCCCGTACCAAAGGCGACTCCGGGTTCCAGCTTAAGAATGGTCCGATCGGTATGTTCTGGCAATGGCAACCAAGCGGGATGAATGAGGAGACGATCGCCAACATTTTGCGGTTTCCAATAGGCTTTCCAGCCGCTAGCCCAGTCTTCCTCATCGATCAATCGCCACTGAATCGACGGTTCCCCCACTTCAAAACACAATGCATCTTGTTTAACTTGCAATGCTAAGGCCGACAAGTCCAAAACATGAGACGACACCTTCGGAACGTAAGCCGCAATGATGGACGAATTCCCTTCTCGCTGACTGGACATTCCCTTACAGCCAAACATTTCCAGTCGCCAAAACATAGATTCTTCTAGTACCGCGTCACATAAAATCTGGATTTCCCACCAACTGTTTGTCATGAAGAATTGAGAATGAAGAATTGAGAAGTGTATTGAGAAGTGTATTGAGAACAATCGATCGTAGTTAAGAGAACGTTTGAAAAGTCCTTGCATTGGGATTGAAAGATTCGATCCCCCCAAATCCCCCTTAAAAAAGGGGACTAAGAGTTCAATATCTAAATCCTCATTTCTAAGAGTAGCTAAGTATTAAACTCAAGTTCCCTCTTTTTTCCAGTTCCCCCTTTTTAAGAGGGCTAGGGGGATCGAGTCTCAATCACAATCTTCGACTTCTCAAACACGCTCTAAGTCACTAACTATAGCGTCACCGTATAAGCGTCGCGGATTCCGGCAACTTTCTTAATTTCAGCCACCGTGTTCTCTGGCAATGGATCATCCACCGTCAACACCATTACCGCGTCCCCACGAACAATCTTGCGGCCCACTTGCATACTGGCAATATTGACATTCAAATCACCCAAGAGCGATCCAATACGGCCAATGATTCCCGGCATATCGCGGTGCAGCGTGAATAGCATGTATTTACTAGGCGGGACGTTAATGGGGAATTCATCAATGCTAATGATCTGCATTTCCTGATGGCCCAAGAGCGCACCACTCACTGAATGTTCACCCAAAGAACCTTTGGCGGTTAGCATCATGGATCCGGTGTAGTCCTGAATTGACTCATCACGGGTCTCGATGACGTGAATGCCCCGTTCTTTGGCTTCAATGCTGGCATTTACAAAGTTTACTCGCTCATGCAATGCACTGGACAGCAAACCTTTTAGGGCCGCAATCACGATTGGTTGGCTTTGGTTGGTCGCCAGTTCACCCCGTAACGAAACTGTCAGGGATTCAATACGTCCGCCTGCGAGTTGGCTGACCATGTTGCCTAGGGTTTCCGCGAGTTGTAGGTAGGGCTTGAGTGCTTCCAGGACATCAGGGCGTAGTCCGGGAATGTTGACGGCGCTGCGGGCAGGTTTGCCGAGTAAGACATCGCGAATTTGTTCCGCCACATCGATCGCAACGTTGACTTGAGCTTCTTCGGTGGATGCTCCTAGGTGCGGCGTGAGGACGAGTTCCTTCCCAACGCTGCGCAATGGCGATTCACCCAAGGGTTCGCTGTCAAAAACATCTAGTGCAGCCCCAGCAATCCGGCCTTCGGAAACGGCAGATGCGATCGCGGCTTCATCGATAATTCCACCTCGGGCACAGTTGATGATGCGCACGGTGGGTTTCATTTTTGCGATCGATTCTGCATTAATCAAATTCGCAGTTTCCGGCGTTTTGGGAATGTGCAGCGTAATGTAATCAGAATCCCGTAGCAGCGTGTCCATTTCGACTAGCTTACAACTCAGTTGGTCAGCCCGTTCTTTGGAAACAAATGGATCGTAGGCTAGCAGCACCATGCCCATCGCTTTCGCCACGGTAGCCACATGGGCACCGATTTTTCCAAGGCCCACAACGCCCAGTGTCTTTTTATAAACTTCCACGCCCGTATAGCTCTTACGATCCCATTTGCCCGCTTTCATTGACGCATTCGCCGCCGGAATAAAGCGAGACATGGACATCATCATCGCTAACGTATGTTCAGCCGCCGCAATGGTGTTGCCTTCGGGAGAATTGACCACAACGATGCCTTTACGAGTGGCCGCTGGGACATCGACATTATCGACCCCCACACCAGCCCGTCCGATTATTTTGAGTTTTTTGCCAGCTTCGATGACCGATGCGGTGACACGGGTTCCCGATCGAATCATCAGAGCATCATAGTCTCCGATACAGGCCACTAGCGCCTCAGAAGACAGACCAGTATTGACATCAACGTGCGCGACTTGGGAAAGAATATCAATCCCAACTTGATCGATCGGATCGGAAACAAGAACCTTCATCATGGCCAGAGGGGAAAAACGGGTTATAGATCAGGAGGCAATAATACGGTATTTAGGCCGGGAGTCTGGCAGAATCCCCTAGAAGTTTTTTGGATTGGCCTCCAGGTTAACGAGTTGAACGCGTCCAGAGTCCCTACGAATCAAGCTAAAATCTGATTTAAGACCTTGTCCCGTTTGCGATTCTGACTGATATGTTGCTCGATGTGCTGGACTGTTTTTCTTCTTATCAAGCGCTCTACGATGATTTGCGTGACCTAGAGCGGCATATTCATCCAGAACAGCCCGCTGAGGTGGTAAGTCTGGCGTTTGCGATCGAGCATCCCGTAGATCCTTTGGCGTTATTGCAGTCTTGGGCAGACCCGCTGGATTGTCATTTATATTTTGAGCGCAGTGGATCTAAAACATCAATATTGGCGGTGGGTGCGGCATTACGGCTGACGGTTGAGGGGGAAAGGCGGTTTGTTCAAGCGCGAGATTGGGTTAAGCAGGTGACGGCTCGGGTGACGGTAAGGGGCGAGCGATCGGTGCCGTTTTCGGGCGCACATTTTTTTTGTGGATTTTCGTTTTTTGATCTGGCAACCTTGGAAGATGGATTTGCGGCGGGTTCAGTTTTTTTGCCAGAGTGGCAGATTGGACGATCGGGCGATCGGACTTCGCTAGTGGTTAATCGGGTATTGGATGCGGAGTTTTGTGCGGAGACTGAAGCTCGGGAAATTTGGACCCAATTGCAGCGCATTCAATCTACCAGCTTTGATCGTCATTCATTAACACCCTCTCCAACCCAATCTTTTCAAGCTTTCACGTCACCCGATCAATTCAAAACGTCGGTCAATCAAG
>JAYUEU010000070.1:0-12997 GCA_043739065.1 Synechococcales cyanobacterium
GGGGGCGATCGCACTGCTCGGCTATCTGGTGCCTAAATCAGCTACGATGCTTTCTACTTCGGATTCCATTTTGATAACGACGATCGTCTTTCTGTTTGCTGGATTAGGGATTGCTTTAGGTTCACGGATAGCGAATGTAGAAAACTACTCTTAAATTCCTCATTCTCAATTCGATCGAAACTCCCATCATTCTAAACATGATAAGCAGCGATCGCGATCGTTCTTCCAGAAAAAGTGAATGTTTAGAGCTTGAATTCATTCCCGATCGTAACTATAACCAATAAATCGAAAGTCAAAAGATGAGTATTGGTTTGCGATCGCTTGCTGAATTGCCTAAAAATCCCATGACCTTTTGAACATTCTCTTTACTCATCTTAACCCTCAACAGTCCCACCAAAACTGCGCACACAGCTTTGTTTCCTTCTGGTAGATTCAGATCAAGTACCCGATCGACCGTTTCAATTTCGTCCAAGTCCCTCACTTGAGCCAACAGGTTGTGGTCTTGCTCTTCTAGGTCTTCATTGTCCAAATCCGTGTCGTTGAAGGCGATCGTCAATTTAATACTGGAGTTCTCAGACATACTACTTTAGTCAGTGGTTTATTTTATCTACTTGACTTTTAGGAGGCAATACTTCTAACAGAAACGGTTCAAGTCGTGCCCATTCTTGATTCGTTAGACTGCTGGAATAAGCCATAGGACTGGAGGATCTGACTTTTTTATGGTATTTAACTATACCCTATTGATCTCAAATGGGTTCTATAGGCCATTCACAAAAAATAGGAACACTAAGCGAGTGAGAAATTTTTCACGATCGTAAATTCAGTAATTTTAGTGATCTAGTGATCTTTAATACCGCAGAATCCCAGAATATAAAAACGATTACTTCGATCGTAAATAAAGCGACAGAAATCCATAGGAAGATCAATAGTTTGTTAGCAATAACCTCATATAGTTAGGACTGCCATGACGACACCTACGCGTCTGTGGAGCATTAGAGATCAGTCCACTGGTTGATGTATTTATTGCTACATTTAGCTACAATCCTAGGACTAGCAAACTACTTATTGATCAACAAGGAATCGAAATGACGAACGTTTCTCCACATTTTCCACAACTAGAGTCAGGATGCCGACGCTCCTTAACACTGCAACAATAAGCTAATAGCCTTCCAGCAAGCCTTGCTCCTATGAGCGTTTGATTAACTTCAGGCTGTCCTAGAAGAATTCCACTAGCAGTAGAGTGGCTTATTCAGCAGAATGTCTGAAAAATTGCCACCTTAAAATAAACCCCTTGAACGCCATGGAACAAACCGAATTCACCCCCGCCATGCTGACCCTGCTGGAGAACTGTACTGAGGAGTCGGTGTTTGCTCCAGGTTATATCCAGCCCCATGGCATCCTTCTGGTACTTCAAGAGCCACACCTTACGATCGTGCAAGTGAGTGAGAATGTGGAGCAATTTTTTGGGCTTGCTGCCACTGCCTTAGTGGGAAAATCATTACACCAGCTATTTTCTCTCATTCAAGTCCAACGCATAGAGGCATTTCTGCTACAAGACAACCTAGAACGTTACAACCCATTTGAGTTAGAAGCACAGGTCAACAGCAGTCTCCCTACTCTCCTAAGTTTTGGGAACACTAATTCCTCAAACTTGGAAGCTTTAGAAAACACTAAGGTGAGCACACAAACCTTCAGAAGTAGCCTCCACCGCACAGTTGATAGGCTACTTCTAGAACTAGAGCCTCAGCCTCCCACCGAAAGCATTCATTCCACCCAGTTCTACCATCACCTCCAAGCGGTCATTCTGAACCTTCGCAATACGATCACTTTGGCTGACTTGACGCAAGTGCTGGCCGAGGAAGTTAAGGCGCTGACGGGGTTCGATCGCGTCATGGTTTACCGTTTTGAAGCCGATGAGCATGGTGTGGTGATTGCGGAAGCAAAAGAGAAACCGTTAGAAAGCTACTTGGGGCTGCATTATCCAGCTACCGACATTCCTGTTCCGGCCCGCAAATTGTTTCTGCATCATTCGGTTCGCCAAATTCCCAATGTCAACTACAGCCCCGCTCGTTTAGTTTCGACGAATAGTACCCCCATAGGACCCCTAGATTTAAAAGACTGCATCCTGCGGGGCGTTTCTCCTTACCACGTCGAATACTTACAGAATATGGGAGTCGCTGGGTCACTCACTATTTCCTTAATTGACAATAATCATCTCTGGGGATTAATTGCCTGCCACCATTGCACTCCCAAATTAGTGACCTATGAGACCCGCAAAACTTGCGAATTCTTGGGAAAATTTGTCTCTACCGAACTGGTCCATCAGCAAGAGCGTGAATTAAGCCGTTACCGCATTCAAGGCAACGCGATTCAGGATCAATTACAGCAAGCTTTTGTTCGTGAACCTGATTTTATGCAGCAGGTGTTGACTCGGAACGCGACTCAATTGCTAGAGCTGGTTCATGCCCAGGGTGTGGCCATTGTGCTTGACGAGCAAATTACTTTAATGGGTCAGCTACCCTCACTAGAAGAAGTCCAAGCTCTTGTCGCCTGGCTACCCCAGCTAAATCAGCATAATCTCTATCGGACAAACAGCCTTCCTCAAGTCTATTTACCTGCCAGCACGTTCAAAGATACGGCAAGCGGTCTTTTAGCAATCTCGCTGGTGTTGCACCAAAAGTCTTACCACCTCCTTTGGTTTAGACCAGAGCAAATTCAAATGGTTCACTGGGCTGGTGATCCTCGTACAGCGATCGTGATTGACTCAGACGGTGAACAACGGTTGACCCCACGTAAATCCTTTCAGATCTGGAAAGAAACGGTATACGCCACCTCTCTTCCCTGGGAAACCTCAGAGATTGAAGCCGCACTGATGATGCGAAATACACTGATGCTAGCTGTGTTGGAGTTTTCTCAGGCAGCGTTAGAGGAAGCCGCTGAACGGGCTGCGATCGCCAACCGTGCCAAGAGTCAGTTCCTCGCGAAGATGAGTCATGAGCTACGAACACCCCTCAACGCTATTCTTGGGTTTACCCAGGTGATGAACCGCAGTCCCAACTCGCCTACCGAATTTCATCAGCATCTTGGAATCATTAGCCGCAGTGGTGAACATCTGCTGGCACTCATCAATGATGTTTTAGAGATGTCGCGCATCGAGGCGGGTCAACTGGTGGTGACAGAAAGCGATTTTAATCTACGTCGTGTAATGCGATCGCTGCAAGAAATGTTTGCCCTCAAAGCCTCACAAAAAGGGCTGGAACTCGCCTTTGAGGTAGACGGAAGCGTGCCTCGGTATGCTTGCAGTGATGAGGCAAAATTACGGCAAATCCTAATCAACTTGATTGAAAATGCTATCAAATTTACAACCCAAGGCAGCATAAATGTCAGCTTAAAGGCGAAAGCCACTGGGGCAACGATCGAAGGGAGTCCCGATGGCCAAAACACTCCAATTCACTTCCCTGTCCTGAAGCTTTCGTTTGAAGTGCAAGACACGGGCTGTGGAATTGCTAGCCAGGATTGGGAGGCCATTTTTGAGACCTTTATGCAAACCGAGCAAGGTCGTCAGGCTAACGGAACCGGATTAGGATTGTCCATTAGTCGCCAGTTTGCCCGTTTGATGGGGGGTGACATTACAGTGCAAAGTACCATCAATGTCGGTTCAACCTTTACCTGTCATGTGCTTTTACACCAGCCCCAAACCATGCCACTGATAGAATCAGAAGCCGCGCCCTTAGTAATTGGTCTAGAGTTAGGGCAACCGACCTACCGCATTCTGGTGGTGGAAGATGTGCCCGAAAATCGACAACTCTTACAGGCATTACTAGAGCCTATTGGATTCGAGGTTCACATCGCCGAAAATGGAGTGGAAGCGCTTACCCAATGGCAACGGTGGCACCCGCATCTGATTTTTATGGATATACAGATGCCGATCATGAATGGCTATGAGGCAACCAGACGGCTCCGAGAGGAGGAACAAAAGCAGTTGAATGAGGCGTCAAGAACAGATAATGCACTCTCGCCTCGCGCTCCCACTAAAATCATCGCCCTCACTGCCTATGCGTTTCAAGACGATCGCACGGATAGTTTGCAGGCGGGCTGTGACGACTACATGGCGAAGCCGTTTACCGTGACTGAGTTGTTCGATCTGATTGCGTATCATTTAGGTCTTCGATACTGCTATGCCACTGAGACTTTAGTCGGCCCAGAGCTTCCAGCACGACAGCCCCTAAGCCAGCAAGATCTGCACCTCATGCCTGCTGAATGGATTGCTCAAGTGCATGAGGCAACCCTTGATTTAGATGATGGAAAGATCCGACAATTAATGGTCCAAATACCTCAAGTCTCCCATAGGCTCCTTGAAGGGATGACATTTCTCGTCGATAACTTCCAACTTGAAACACTTGCTAACTTAACTCAACTTTAGCCCGAAGACATGATGACTCTACTCAAACCCACTGCTGCCATCAAAATATTGATCGTTGATGATACCCCCGACAACCTGCGGCTTCTCACTCAAATATTAGAGTCTGAGGGCTATTGCGTCCATAAAGCACTCAACGGCAAAATGGCACTTCAGGGCGCATATCGCAATCCACCCGATCTGATTCTGCTGGATATCCGAATGCCAGACCTAAGTGGGTACGAGGTTTGTCAACAGTTAAAGACATCGACCGCTACGGCCCATATTCCTATTCTTTTTATTAGCGCGCTTGATCAAATGGATGAGAAAGTGCGGGCTTTTGAGGTGGGCGGACAGGATTACATCACCAAGCCCTTTCAGGCATTGGAGGTGCTGATGCGAGTCAAAAATCAACTCGTGATTCGACAGCAACACCAACTACTACAGCAGCAAAATCAATGCCTGGAGCAGGAAATTGTCGAACGGCTCAAAGCAGAAGCAGAAGTAAGACAACTAGCGTTGACCGATGAGTTGACAGCGCTGTACAACCGACGGGGTTTCTTTTTACTGGCAGGACAACAATTAAAGATGGCCCAACGTAATCAGTTGCCTTGCGGTCTGGTCTTTGCTGATGTCGATGGCTTGAAGCAAATCAACGATACGTTCGGCCACGAGATTGGAGATAGGGTGATCTCGGATACGGCCCAGCTCTTAAAACAAACGTTTCGTGATGCTGATATTATTGCCCGTCTGGGGGGTGATGAATTTGCTATTTTGATCCCTGATTACTCAGATGCTGTAGATGTTCTGTGTCTGCGCCTGCAAGCAAATATTGATCAATTTAATCAGGCAGCTTCCCGTTGCTATCAATTAGCGATTAGTGTGGGTATTCAGGTTTGCGATCTCGTGGATGATGCTTCACTAGAACACTTACTAACACAAGCAGATAAATTGATGTATGAGCATAAACGTCTAAAACGGCTGAGTTTAACTCCAAGTGTCAGAGAAAACGATCGACAATAATCTCTCCAAACTCAACTATCTTTGCTTTTTAAGTTTGCTCTAGACGATCGTCTCTAACTAAACGTTATTAATCTGTCTTACTGTTGAACTTCACGACGCAAACTCATATTCAATTTCTGTAATTCGACCTTTGAAATATACCCATGTTCCTTCTGGACGTTCCCATCCCACTTCGCCATTTAAGGGAATGTACATCTCATCCCGCACTGCATAGTCCGACATTCGCCCAACCCAAGGCATTGCCGATAGTTTGCCGTTAAATGTCCCATAACGCGCATCAGCCCGAAAAGTATCGATCGTTCCTTCAGAATTGAACCGAAATACGATCGACGCTTTTGTTTTTCCGTCTGTCAGCGTCCCCCGCGCAGAGTTGTCATCAATGGCCTCCCAGCGCACTCCCTGACTGGGTAACAGCGCTGTAGGATACCAGACTGCTTCAGCAAAGAATCGCATCAATTCACCTTGGTTTAGCTCAGATATATCGTGCATCGCGGCAACGGTGAATAGACCGAGTAATGATGCGTGTAAATTGCCTACTCCCGATCGATAGGTATCGTGAACTAATATATTTAGTCCTGGAACTGTTTGAATATGTCCATCCCAATCAAAACCAAGAGGTTGAGCGATCGCAATTTGAGTGGCGGTAAATGGATTCCACTTCACTTCTGTTTCACTCATATTAAACTGTCCTTTCTGAGAAAGTTTCGCCGACGCAATCAATGGCTGTCCATCTTTCAGCACTTTCCGAAAATATCGCTGCACGGGTGTGGGTAGACCTTCAAGCTCCGTTTGATTATAAAATTTAGGCTGAATTGTTTGGCTTCCACTCGCGAACTTAGCACGGAGATTAGCAGTATCAATCTGCCACCGATGTTTACCATAAACGATCGTAATTCCAAGGCTAACTAAAATCAAAATACCGATCGTGATAATTAACTTCATGTATTTAATTCCTGTATTTAGCTAGCATTTTGGAATTACTATGCTCCGATCTTAAATATTCTGAATGACCACCGTTTGATTTGATGTATGAATTGATTAATTATGATATAAATTGTCACTCGATCGTTGTGGTGAGAAGTTTCATAAAAAGGCTTTGATAGTTTGCATAAACTTTATAAATTGGAATTTATCAATTGAATAATCCAATAAAAAAGAAGACCCTAAAATAGAATCTTCTAATCATTCAATAGTCAACCTAATTCGATCGTTAATCTATTTAACCTATTGGATCGCTTTCATTAAGAACTCAGCAATCTGAATTAACTCCGTCTTATTAAACTGATCCAACAAACTCCGTGCGGCACCCTTGGGATCTGAAGGAATAGTAATTTGACGGCGAGTCGTAACTCCGACAGAAGAACCATTAGCCGAGATCGGTTCTCTTGATTCTGTCGATTTCACAAGAGTTTGGGCCACCGCATTATCAGGAGCAGACGCAACCAAACGTTGAAGCGCCACACTCGGCAACACATCAACACTACGACCTGCAATTACCAATTCACTGCTGACCTTTAGCTCTTTAATAATCACCGGAGCGAGTGTCGCAAACGATGACTTTGGATTCGCTATTGCCCGTTGGCAGATTTGAAGCAAATTGATCCAAGGCTTTGAGGTCTTATTCAAAACCGCAAGCTTAGTGCAAAGCATCGATAACTGTTGGCGAGATTTTGGATTGTCGCCCTGCTTAACCAATTGCAGCATCATTTTCAGAATATTCTGAACTTGCGCTGTCGCCGGATTAACACTCCCTTGGGGTCTTGCACCCGGCCTAGATGCACGAATCAGAATTTTCAAATAATCGCCCAACGCTTTAAATATAGGCACCGATCGTTGCAATGCTAGGTCACCATCTTCAGGCCGCAATCCATAGGGACCTTGCAATGCCTCAACTAGATCCTTCAATGCATCAAATCCTTTAAGAAACAGATCCTCAAGCTTACGATCGACCTTCAGGGGATGATCTTTAATTAATTTGAAATAATCTTCAAGATAATGACCCGTCTTATGAATGCTATCAAACCCCAACATCGCCGCACCCCCCTTAATAGAATGGGCAGCCCGAAAGAGATGATTCATCGCTTCATTGTCTGCGATGGTTGCTTCCAAATGCAAAAGTCCTTGCTCAATCGTATCTAGATGTTCTTTCGCTTCTTCAATAAAGAACCGTAAAATCTGCTGTTGTTGCTCGGTCGCTTGCACAACGAATCTCCCAATGACTGATGAGTAGATGAAGAGGGTGGCTAAATCCTGACTGAAAACGAACTTAAACTTAAACTTAGGGGCATTTTATCTAATCTCAGTGTGCCCATAATCTTCAAAAACTACCGACGCGTCTATTCTCCCAGGTAATGGCTAATTTATAAGATTAGAACGGTAAGTTTAATGGAGCCGCACTGTTCCAAGTGGTCGCCAGAAAAACAGCAACAGGAACGATCGCCAAAATGCCTTGAAAAAGATTCCCCAAAACCGAACCCACCACAATGCCAACTCCCGCCTTAACCGACTGCTTCAGATCCTTACAGTGAATATATTCCCCCACGATCGCCCCAACCAACGGACCAATCAACAACCCCAAAAGTGGCCCACCGATCGGCAACGCCGGAATCAACCCAAAGAACCCGGCCACCATTCCCACAACTGCTCCAATTTGCCCAGAATTACTAGCGCCTGCTTGCTTCGCGCCTAAATATCCCGCTAGGAAATCAATAACAAATCCAAACACAAACACCACTACAGCACATCCGATCGGCCAAGCTAGGAGTGAAAAATTCTGAGTTGCGAACCCCCAACCCACAATGGCTGCAACAATCAAACTTGTGCCAGGAAGACCGGGTAAAAATGCTCCCACAATTCCCAACACCATCACCACTACCAAACACCAATACAAGATCACCATGAACTACCGAAATAATTGTGTTTTAAACCCTTAAAGTCTAGCTCAGATATTCCTTTAAGCTCACCATCAGATCTCCCTTGACTCGATCGTAATCCTCCGCTTGACACCAAGGCCGCAACACAATGGTTGTTTTTTCATCCTCGGTCAACCCTAAAAGCTGATGCGTGGGTTTTGGGGTCGTCAGGACATTGGGATGATGTTCGACAAGAGTCATTAGGGCTTGGATGGTAGGCTTCAAAGGCCGATCGCCAATATCCACCTTCATCTCCACACGCCGGGTTCCCATAACGGTAAAATTTTTAAGCGTTCCACTAAAGAGACTATTGTTCGGCACAATAATGCGGGTATTGTCGCCCGTCACGATCGCCGTTGAAAACAACCCAATACTATCCACCATCCCCGATACACCACTGCCCTCAATCGAATCGCCCACTTCAAATGGTCGAAAACTAATCAACATAATGCCCGCCGCGAAATGGGACAGACTACTCTGCAATGCCAAGCCCACTGCTAAGCCCGCCGCGCCCACGATCGTTACCAACGTTGTGGTTTCAATCCCTACCAAATTCATCGCGGCCACACCGCCCACAAGCCAAATCAATATGCCGATCATTTGCAGCGAAAATTTTTGCAGCGTCGGCGCAACCTTGGTCAAAACTTGACGGCTGAGGCTTTGGGCAAACTGGGCAGCAATGCGGGTAAAAAGCAGCAGCACTATAGCCCAAAAAAACTTAGGCAACATGTCTAGTCCGCCTTTTAACCAAGACTGCAACGTACTGTTATCCACAAGAATTTCCAACAGAAGCGTCTGAGTTATCAGTATGGGTGAGTACATGGGATTCATTTATTGACTCGACTTTAAGGGATACACTATCGTCATTTGCGAATTATCCTGCGTATCTCGCCCAAGAGCAAAAAAGGGGAACCGATCGCATCCCCTTGTATACCTTTTATAATTGGCCACTGAATAATTTTGCAGCTCAATTGAATTGAATTTTTCCTAACCTGCTCTGAGCGGACGAATCCAGCCACGAAGGAAGTAATACAGTGATGTCAGTGCCTCATTCAAGACCTTTGTACTCAACTGAAGTGAATCTACAGTAGGGATCAGATCAGAGACCATGAAGTTACGCTCAATCACATCTCTTCCCTTGAGCTGAGTTTCCAATGTAGATTTAGGCGGAATCGTATAGAAATCAGTAGGTCGGGAAATAATCGTGACGCCTTGACCATCTGGTGCAAGTTCCTTACCAAAGGTCAACGCCGTACGACTGGCTTCGATCGCGGAGGTAACGACCATGATTTGGTTGCCATAGTTAATGTTCCTATCTTCCAAAATCTTACGGACATTCTGAGCTGACTCAATCACCGATCGGCTATTGGAGTCCGCAATTATCGCCGAGCCTGGAATACCAAATTGCGTTTGAAGCAGCTTCGTAATGTCCGCCGTTTCAGAAATATCCTCTTTTTTCTCACCTTTTTCCATGCGCTCCAGACGTGGACCTGCACTGACAATCAAAAGTGGATTATTTTCCCGCTCAGTATTGAACATTTGGGCTGCACCCAAAATCCGATCGCCCTGTTCAGTCAATTGAACTGGCAAACTAGCTAACAAGGCTAAACGTCCCTGGGAAATCGGCTCAGGCGGTGGCAAAAATCCATTGCGCTCGGGCTTTTTAACAGGCGGTGCACTTTCAACCCGAGGGCTAAGCTTCAACCGGGTTGTATTCTGACCTAAAAGAACAATTACACGTCGTGCACCGCTAGGGAGTGCTGCAATATTAGGCTGCATAATTTGGACTGCTTCCATTTCAGTACGTTGCGCCAGAAAATTTGCAACCAGCGGCAAACTGAAGACCAATAATGATGCAACCCCAATCCGCAACAAAACCTTGTTAAACTTTGCCCCATTCTCCACATCTCGCCAAACCACACACAGCAGCACCAAAATCAACCCAAAGGGATTGAAAACCACCGAAATAATCTGCCAAAGATCGCCCAGTAGACCAGTAGATGGCGATCCGTTGAAAAACGTCATCGCCGTCACGGCAACCAAAAGAACTAAGACTAATCCCCCAAGAAATGCTTTAGGCAACGCTTTTAGAAGAACAAACCTAGCGGCAAGACCAACCAATATCCAAAGTAAAACCTGTGTTAACAGTAAAAAAACATCTGTGACCAATAAAACCATGGGGCGAATCCCTTCAGTAGCTGTGAAGACCTTGTCTGTAATGGGTTCGTGACGACGACATAACCCAGGAGACTGGATTGTACTCAAGATTTTTACAGTTGCAGAAGTTTTCTCGCAGTTCTTTAGGGCTGAATCCATTGAACAGTTGCGTCATTAATTAAATACTGTGATCTATGTGACCAAAAATAGACGACTTAGAGTGAGTCACTCAAATCTTGCGATCGCTGTCACTAGCTCGCACTCTACTCTCTCTTAGTCTAGATGCTAGGAAAAATTCGATCGATCGCTGGTTTGACTAAACGGTTCTGCTAGCAAATTTGATTTAAGCCCAAAAGCGTTTTATTGGTTGCATTTATCGTCTTAATTGCCCACCAGGGATTTTAGACCCAGATAAGAGAATAACGAACCCCAAATTTCACCTTTCAATTCCAAGCCGATTTCTATCAGTGCCAGAGTCCACTTTTTAGTGCAGAATTCTTTAAGCATCTCGGGGCATCCTAGACCAATATCTGGCCTATCTCGCTTAGTTTATCTATTACCTAAATATCTGGAGAATTCACATCGTGCAACCCACTTCCCCCACCAGTTCAGCCCCATCTAAAGGAAAAATTCTCGTTACAGGCGGAGCGGGTTACATCGGTTCCCACGCTGCCCTTGCCCTGACTTCGGCGGGTTATGAAGTCGTGGTGCTGGATAGTCTAGTCTATGGTCATGCCGCCATTGTCAAAGATGTGCTGAAGTTGGAGCTGGTTGTGGGCGATACAAACGATCGTTCCTGTCTCGATTCCTTGTTTAAAAAACATAGCTTTGATGCCGTAATGCACTTCGCGGCCTATGCCTACGTTGGCGAATCCGTCACCCAGCCCGATAAGTATTACCGAAACAATGTCGTTGGGACCCTGACGCTTCTGGAAGCCATGAACGATGCAGGCATCAAAAAATTCATCTTCTCCTCCACCTGTGCCACCTACGGCATTCCCACCATTGTCCCCATTCCCGAAGACCATGCCCAAAATCCCATTAATCCCTACGGCGCAACGAAGTTGATGGTCGAGCGAATTCTGGCTGACTTCGACCATGCCTATGACTTGCGATCGGTCGCATTCCGCTACTTTAATGCTGCTGGAGCCGATCCCCAAGGTCAACTCGGAGAAGCCCACGATCCCGAAACCCATCTGATTCCATTAGTTTTATTTGCCGCCTTGGGTCGGATTCCGTCGGTCTCTATTTTTGGAACCGATTATGATACTCCCGATGGCACCTGTATTCGGGACTATATCCATGTGACCGATTTGGCTCAGGCCCATGTCCAAGGGTTGGAATACTTGATGCAAGGCGGAAAAAGCGATCGGTTTAACCTCGGCAACGGCAGCGGATTTTCTGTTAAAGAGGTGATTGAAACTGCACGCACCGTGACAGGCCGCGAAATTATTGCTATCGAAAATCCTCGTCGCGCAGGCGATCCTCCAGCTCTCGTCGGCAGCGGCGATCGTGCCCGTCAAGTTTTAGGTTGGGATCCTCAATATGCCGATCTCAACACTATCTTGACCCATGCTTGGGCTTGGCACTTGAAACGTCACGGATGAATAATCAGGTCATGTCATTAGACACCTACTGGACAAGTACAGGGCGCTCAGTGACTGCTGCATAAGTCCCCTGAGCTAAAAGTGACACAAAACTGAAACAAATCTGGGAGAGGGCTTTGCTAAACTAATTAATAGGGTTTAAATCTGCCCTCTTCGTGCCCCAAAACGGCTACATGTGGGCACATTAAAGTATAGAGATTCACAAAATACTCAAATTGTTTAATTTATCGTTCCTGCCTCGATTGTCTGCGGAACTTGATGTTTAAGGAAATTTTTATTATGAAGCTTCAGGACTCTCCCCTTATTGCACCTACGCAGAGCGGACCCGATAACAACGATGCCATTGAAGTCCTCATGGATCAGTTTTCGAGTCAGTGGCACACCAGACTAATCGCTGAACTTCCCGCAGCGGTGAATCATCATTGCGCGATCGTCAAGTGGCTGGTTGGTAACGATCGCGCTCGTTATAGTGATCTTTCCAACGCTCAACTTAATATTCTTAAAAATGCGATGGACTTCCGCTATCGGATTTTGCGCGATCGATACCTTAGTACCCCGCCAGATAAATCCTACCGAAACTTACTTCAACGCCTCAGTGGCATATTCCTGATTCGCAACAAAATTCAAACCTGGATTGCCTTATCTCGCGATCGCGCCCGCACTGTGGTGGATGTACTGCAAGAAGTCATTCAAGAGCTGATGCAACAAGATGCCTACCTTCAGCAGCAGACCGCCTGGATTGGTAAATGCACAGCCGATGCACGATTGCGGAATGCGTTGATGATGGCGACGACGGAAGAATATTGTTTACGGCCCGTACGAAATCAGCCCTTAATAATGTATCGATTTGTTAACTATCTTAAACGAAGTCAGCGTGGCGGCATGACCCAAGTGCCCAG
>JAYUEU010000071.1:0-5332 GCA_043739065.1 Synechococcales cyanobacterium
GAAACAGTTCCATCGGTTGATAATGTATTGGGATCGAGCAATACCACAGGCTGAGATTCTAAGGTCTCAATTTTGTATAAAACATTCTGATTTTGTAAGCCATCATTTTTAGAATAGAAATACCGCATTCCTCGCTTCGAGGGCATTCCATACTTTTCATAATTCCACAATTCAGTCAATCGGGCTTGTAACGTCTCACGCTTAGGAATCGCCTGCAAATAGCCAAAGGTTACTTTATTCTGCGATTCAACCCAAGCCTTTGTTTCCGGCGAATCCGGGTCTTCGAGCCAGCGATAGGGATCCGCGATCGTTACACCATGGTAAACATCTACTTGATCAACCGTTTGAGTCACTGGATACGTCATGGTCATACCTATAGCTTGAGTCGTAAAAATGAACAGAACTACGATCGCCGCAACCAATAGTGATTTAACGGGTTTGGAGTAAACTAGAACCGATCGCCGCATACTACGAATTCTTTTAAGAAATTGCATAGGTATTATTTTAAACCGATCGGACGAACGATCGGCCCCTAGAATAGAACCCATTCATCCGTATTCGCACTTTCCATTGAACTCTAAGACTATTTACCGACGTTGCTAAAATTGAGCCTTGGTGGAATCAAGAAGAGCTAGATAAAGAAAAAGCCCGATCGCAAAAATTCGCCGATCGTCTCCGCCAACTTGGCATCAACCTCGACGAACTTTAAAATTATCCCCTCTCCTTCACAACGAGCGCGCTAGATTGCGGATCTCCGGCGGGTAATATCGATCGTAATCGTCCCATTAAAATCAGGAATCGGAGCATGGAGCTTATGAAGCTGCACCTGAACTTCCTGAACTCTCTCGTCTTCTAACACCGAATCTGCTATGGCTTGGGCTAGGCGTTCTACGAGGGCAAACCGAGATTCTTTAACACAAGTCTGAACCCGCTGAATCACCCCACGATAATCCAGCGTCTCCCCAATGCGATCGCTCAAACCCGCCGATCGCACATCTACCTGCATCGCCACATCCACCTCAAACCACTGCCCTAGAACCTGCTCCTCCGGCAGAAACCCCGTAAACCCATAACACCGAATGTGAGTCAACCGAATCCAATCCATACCGCTCAACTCTTAATTCTGGATTCTCAATTCACCATCTTCGATTCTCAATTCCCTACTCCTTCGGACCCCACGACTCCTTCGGCGGAATCGGCTCCACAGGGCGGAACTCTACATAATCCGAAGCCGGAGCTTGCGAGGAGCTTTCAGATGGACGGCCACGACGAGGCTCATCATCAGGACGACGGCGCGGACGCGGAACATCGTCAGGTATGGGAGTATTTGCCCCAGAAGCCCCACGATTACGGCCTATATCCGAACGACCCATATCAGACGCGCTACTCCGTTCTGGAATGCTACGAGGACTAAAATCATCACCGAATTCACCACGATCGCGCCGAGGGTTAGAACCACGACCAGAATCTGACGACATCGGTTCGTCATTACGGGACGATCGACGACGAGGACGATCCTCTAGAAATCGATCGCGCTCCGATCTGCCCGCATCTGTACGTCCAGAGTCACTACGTCCAGCATCTGACCGACCAGATTCCATTCGACCCGACGATCGTGGCTCAAACTCATCCCGACCGCGCCGACTGCCACTGCCCATCTGACGACCAGAATTCCGATCGTCGATAGAAGAAAAATTATCCTCAATCCCTGCACGATAACTACGCGGAGAACGATCGTCATCACGGGGCGGCATTCCCATCGACTTCGGCGAATTATCAGGAACTCGCGAATTAATTGCTTCCAACGCCAACGAGATAAACAATCCAGTGAAAATCACCGACTGAGCCGAGTGCAAAAATCCTCCTGACAGATCAACAAGGTTCAGAATCCCCGCCGCCAAACAAAAAGAGGCGTAGATGACATCTGAATCTCGTTTATATCCAGGCTTGAATTTTTCCAAGAAAAATAAGAAAACAGCAAACAGGACCAAAATGATCCCGACAAGTAATGGGACGGGGGTACCGAAATTCACTGTGAATTCCTCTTAACGCATAAGGCTGCTCTATGGTAGCGAGATTAGGGACAGACCGGACAAAAAAACCCCAGATGAAAAACGTCTGAGGCGATCTAATGAAAAATAGTAGTGACAAAATTCAGTGGTGAAATGAGACTCTATTGACGTGTAACCTTGTCTTTTTGACTGACGAAGATCAGAAAGATTGTTGCTGGAACAACCACGATCGTTACGCCTGCAAGCAAACTCAACATGAAATTCATTAAAGAAGGAGTCATAGATCCCAGTTCCCTAAGTTGTAAAAAGACTTGCGTACTCAATAACAGTACGCTTAGTTCAGTTTAAATTCTAGGGGAAAGGGGTGGCTTCCTTAGAGGAAGTTCTTGAAGAGTTACAAAAGTTCATGCAGACTTCCCGTAAAATGGAAAGGTAAGGCGAGTCTTAAATCGATTGCCAAAAGTCATTTATTGAAGAGAGGCGGAAATGTCTGGATTAGAGTTAGGGATTTTGGGGTTCAGCATTGTTATGGGAGCCATGACGTTTTTGTTTATTTTCCGCATTGTGCTCACTTGGTATCCGCAAGCGGACATGACAAAATTTCCCTTTAATCTGGTTTCCGGGCCGACGGAGCCTTTTTTGGTGGTGACGCGAAAAATTATTCAGCCGATCGGGGGGGTGGATATTACGCCGATCGTTTGGGTTGGGTTATTTAGTTTGGCGCGGGAGATTTTACTGGGTCAGCAGGGGTTGATTACGATGGCGATGCGATCGAATTCGGTGGGCTAGGGATTTGATTGAGAATTTGGCTAGGAATCTAGTTTCGGTAATGTAATTTTAGTAAGGTATTTCATGGATGCATTTTCAGTATTTGCGCCCGATTGGACTGCGCCTGCCGTTCATGCCCAGGGCTTTTGTTGTCCGACTTGTCGGAAGACGAATGTCGAGGGCGCAAAAAATGTGTGGATTAACCGTCGATCGCCTGTCTACACGGACAACCAAAAGCGAAAATGGCAAGAGTTCTACCATTGCGAATGTGGTTGTGTATGGTGGGCTTGGAGCAACGATCGGCCTCCCTCTGAACTCGGAGAACGTCCCGATCGTGAACCCAGACGACCTATTTTTGATCCGTTGGATGATTGGTAAATTCTGGGTTGGGGTTGGGACACGGCGATCCATATCCCTACGATTTGTGGGGGATTGGAATTAAGATTTTTCGTCTGCCGATCGCTGTTGCCCGTTGCCTTGGAGGGTGAGGACGATTCCAGCGATCGTCGAAATTCCGGCAGCAATAGAGGCTTCACGAGGATAGTAACCGCTACGGGATAGGGTTTTGAGCCAAGTAGCAGTTAATTCGTCGCGCAGGATTAAGTGGGCGATCACGGGGGACAGATAAATCAGCGCACCCCCGACGATGACCCAAGGCAAGAGGGAGACGATTAAACGGATGGAAGTTGGTTGGGGACGGCTCATGAACTTGTTTTAAAGATAATTTTTAGGCTAGCACGAGATTTAGGACGAGTGAAATGATCTCAGCAGAAGATTTAGCTTTCGATGCAGCACATATTTGGCATCCCTATACGTCGCTCACCTCGCCGCTTCCGGTCTATGGAATTGAGTCGGCTCAAGGGTGTGAACTGACGCTATCTGATGGTCGGATTTTGATTGATGGTATGGCCTCGTGGTGGGCTTGTATTCATGGCTACAATCATTCCCGATTGAATGCGGCGATGGCGGATCAATTATCCAAGATGTCCCATGTGATGTTTGGGGGAATTACGCATCAGCCTGCGATCGATTTGGCGAAATTATTGGTGGAGATTACGCCAGACAAATTAGAAACTGTTTTCTTTAGTGATTCCGGCTCAATTGCTATTGAAGTTGCGCTGAAGATGGCGTTGCAATATTGGATTGGAGTTGGGGAGACCGATGGTCTACGACCGACCTTCGGTCATCGGAATCAATTTGTGACGGTGCGGGGTGGCTATCATGGTGATACGTATCATGCGATGTCGGTGTGTGATCCGGTTGGTGGAATGCATTCATTATTTGCAAGTTCATTGCCAAGATATTTATTTGCCGATCGTCCTAAAGTTCAATTCAATCAATCTTGGAATGAATCAGATTTTGAATCATTGCGATCACTTGTTCTACAGAATTCTAAAGTAGTTGCAGCGATCGTCATTGAACCCATTGTTCAGGGTGCGGGAGGAATGCATTTTTATCACCCAACTTATTTGCGGCGAGTGCGGGAATTGTGTGATGAGGTGGGGTGTCTTTTGATTTTGGATGAGATTGCCACGGGATTTGGACGATCGGGGAAATTATTTGCGATGGAATATGGGGAAATTGTGCCGGATATTTTGTGTCTGGGTAAGGCGTTGACGGGCGGATATATGTCGTTGGGGGCGACGATGACGACGAGAGCTGTGGCCAATGGAATTTCAGCTTCTGGGCCATTGATGCATGGTCCGACGTTTATGGGGAATCCGTTGGCTTGTCGGGTGGCGTTGGAGTCGGTGAGGTTGGTGCTTGAAATGGATTGGCTGGGGAAGGTTCGGCGGATTGAGTGGGGGTTGCGGCGGGGATTGGAACCTGCGCGATCGTTGAAGGATGTAGTGGATGTACGGGTGTTGGGGGCGATCGGGGTGGTGGAGATGAATGAGCCGATCGATGTGGCGGTGGTGCAGCGGGAGCTAGTGAATAGAGGTGTTTGGGTGAGACCGTTTGGAAAATTAGTGTATGTGATGCCGCCGTTTTGTATTTCGGATGAACAGATTGATGATTTGACTGGGGCGATCGTGGAGGTTTGTGCATTGGAGGTTTGTGCATTGCGATGATCGTCAAAATCTTCCAGTTTTAAGACACCATTTAAGGAGTCAATTGACGAAACGCTTGTTCAGCCGCGAGTTCATCAGCAGCTTTGGTATATCGACGAAAGGTCTGGGCGGACTTATGACGAGTGAGAGTCATGGCGTGGTATGGATTCATCCCTTTTAAGACTAGATTCGTCGCAAAAGTATGGCGGAATTGGTGAGCATGGAAATCAAATCCAACGATTTTTGAAATAGATTTCATTAATTTTTGAATCGCATGATAGCCCATTCGTTGACCCGCATTACGATTAGAATGAGACGCCAACAGCGGACTTTCATCGGTTAATCGTTCACCTTGAGACTCACGCCATTGAATATATCGCTGTACCCACATTTGCCCATCTAAATCAATAGGCACCGTTCCTTTACTATCTGCTTTTGCGATGCGAATTTTGACGCGCTGTCCATCAAAATCACTTCTATTCAAATTAGACGTTTCCTGCG
>JAYUEU010000072.1:0-7274 GCA_043739065.1 Synechococcales cyanobacterium
TAAACTTTGGCAGTCCTGAAAAACCGATCGGCTACTGGCAATTGGCCAATGCTTGCACCGGAATCTCCGAAGCCTGCCGGGAATTTAATACGCCTGTGACAGGTGGCAACGTTTCCCTATATAACGAAACTCTGGACGACGAGGGCAATCCTACGCCTATTTATCCCACGCCTGTGATTGGTATGGTGGGCATTGTTGAAGACATTAGCAAAGCCGTGGGCCAAGGGTTCCAAACGGAAGGCGATCGTATTTACCTTTTAGGATTACCGACTAGTGCCCATGCAGATACGATTAGTTTTGGCGGGTCCGAGTATTTGATGGCGATTCAAAATATTGCCGCAGGTCAGCCGCCTGTTGTCGATTTCACCTTAGAGCGATCGGTACAAGCTGCCTGTCGTGAAGGCATTCGACAATCTTGGATTAAATCAGCCCATGATAGTTCTGAAGGTGGATTAGCCATAGCATTGGCCGAGTCCTGTATTGGTGGCAATATTGGCGCATTGGTTGAATTAATTACTGAGAGTCATTGTTTGGATTATGCAATGTTTGCTGAAGGCGGGGCGCGAATTATTGCCACCGTGTCGCCGGAGAATCAAACTGAATGGGAAACCTATTTGAATGATTCACTGCAAGGCAATTGGGAACGGATTGGTACGGTAATTGGGTCTGCTTTGGAAATTCTTGTTCAAGAGCAAACGGTGATTAATATTTCAGTGGCTGAGATGATAGAAACGTGGGACGAGGCGATCGATCGACGGATGGCGGTGTAATTCTGGTTCATTCAGTTGATTGTGCGTCTTGCTTCAACAATTCTAAGCAAATCATAATCCCTCATTCCAATGCAGTAAGAACTAGGAATGAGGGATTTACTATAACTTCCTGTGATTTCAGCATTAGCTCAGCCTACGATCGTCACGCTGAAGCCAAGGCACCCCTTGATTTAAAACTCGCCGTTGAGCAAAAAGCGCAACTCAAGACGATTAAGGAAGACGCCCACGAAGCGATTCAAAGGCTATTAACGCCTGAGCAACTGTCTCAAATGGAAACCGCTAGAGGCGAACAAAGTTTCTCTTCGGAAAGCTCTTGCTACGCTGAAAGCACCCGCAGCAAAGGTAAAATAATTCTTCGGATGTATTTTAATTTTTCTCGTTAGATTTTAGGCCACAGTATATTTCATGCTCTTACAAATCCGGATTATGGAGGCTGTAGAGAAATGGTTCGCTGCGACCCAAATTCAACGAAGAAATTAAATATTTCGCTCTCTTATTAAATCCGAAATTCCTACACCCAATGATGGCTATTGAGCTGTTGCGCAATAGCTAATGGCATTCCTGCATTGAATGGATCTTGCAAAGCTGAGCTTAATGGTCGGGTCAATCCCACCGCCAAATGAATGTCATTCGATCGTGTATTTTTCACTGTGACAGTTAACCGATCGCCATCCAATATTTTCACATCCGCACCATCTTGTTGAACAATTACCCCTGCAAGACTCGCGAGGGAAATTTTATCTTTGTTGTCGTAGCCTTCGATTGTCACAGTTCCTCTAGTTTTGCCAAGAGAGAATACATCCTTTCCCCGTCCGGCTGAGATTTGCAGAACGTTACCATAGAGAACATCATTGTTTACTTGAATGAAATTGTTACCTTCTCCAAGGTCAACTGAACCACTGCCATTCATAACGACAAAGTCATTTCCTGCACCCGTTTTGATCCGATGAAAACCAGCTCCATTGAGTACATTGATTTGATTGTCCCCGTCACCGGCATCAATAGTCGAAAAGCCGCTACTTACACGAATGATATCCTTACCGGCTCCAGCTTTAACAGATACAGAATCCCCTGCAATATCCACCAGATTATTGCCTTCCCCCACATTTGCCTGAGCAAAACGACCTTTCACACTCACCCGATCGTTTCCTCCACCTGAATTGACAATAGCCTGATAGCTAAATGCCCGAATCACATCATCCCCACTTCCACTATTAACTTCTGAATCAAATGCGGAAGTATCAACAATATTTTTGCCTTCACCAGCATTAATGATGGATTTATCACTACTGGTCAATTCAGAACTTTTGATTACAATGACATCGTTACCAGATCCTGTCGTGATTTGAGATTGCTTTGCACCAAGGATCTGTAAGATATTATTGCCTTCTCCAGCATTTAACATCAAGTCATTAACGTCACTAATTTTAATCAAGTCTTTGCCTTCTGCGGTGATGACCTCGACTTTATCTCCCTTAGCGATCGTAATCCTATTCACACCACCGCCTGCATTGACCTTTAAATTGTCCCTGAAAGATCCCGTTAAACTTATGGTGTCATTGCCCCAGCCGGATCGAATCGTCCCATTATTTTTAACAAATGCAGTAATGTGATTCTTACCTTCACCCGCATCAATGTTGACTTCGGAACCAGTGAAGTTGATTTGATCGTTTCCAGTTCCAGCTATAATTTTTGCGGTTATTGTATCAGTAATATCGATCGTATTCTTACCTTCACCTGCATCAATAATTAAAGCCCCTGAATTATTAACTATTATATGATCATTACCATTGAACGATTGAATCGTAGCTTTGGGAGATCTTTTGACCGTCACGGTATTGTTTCCTCCGCCTGCATTGATAACAACATCTGCCATAGGTTGTACGACATCAACCAAAAATTGATCAATGGCTTCGGTGCCATTGAAAATGCCTGCTGTAAAAATATTATACTGAGCCATAATTCTGCCCTTATAATTCTTTATTAAATTTCAGTGTAATTGGATACTGTAGGCGTTCATTAAATAATAAAGCATTCATCAAATCTTCATTATCCACCGTTAAGATTAGGGACAATCGGAATTTAAGATAAGTTTTTAGTAATCAGCATCAACCCAAGGAAATAGAGATCTAATTTCAAGCTATTCTTCCCTACAATTTGCTTGTTACCTTGTAATATTTTATGGGACATAGCCTCATCTGCCTTACGGGGAAATCCATTAAAAGCGAAAAACCGCAATATCAGAAACGATATGCTGTGTTAGCATTGAAACATTAGAGTTCATCGGAAATAGGATTGGCGAAAAGCATTTAAAAAGCTTGTACAGCAAGGGTTTTAGCTATTCCGATAAAATTTGTTGCTGCTCAAATCATTAAGTAGCAACAAATTGGTTGGTGGGCTTCGTTTCTGACAGCGTCAACAAGACTTCTAGCGTGAGTGTTAGCATCGGAGTTTGAACCATTAGCCGTTAGATACCGATCGTTTGACATCGCATTAGGACATGTAAACAATTGATCTGGCTCAGAAATCGACATCAACTGATCGTCATTACCACCACACCCATCACCATAATACCCGCGCCTAACAGCCGTTCACGAATGCCTTTCTCACCAAATAGAAAGTGACCAAATACCACACTAACCAATCCACTCATTCGCTTCACTGCAATCACCTGCGTCACGGCCACCATTCCCACTGCCACCATTTGACAACCAACTCCAATCCCATTGGCCAACCCCGCTGCCAACAGCAATCGCCAATGCGATCGAATGCCCTGAATTGGGTTCTTTGATTTCAAAATAATTAACGGCAAAATCCCCAACGCAATAAATCCAAACAATACAATTGCCCAAAAGATCGGCGAAGAATTCAGCACTCCCACTTTGTCAAACGTAGAGGTAATACTCCAAATAAACGCCACCACCACCATCATTCGGGTGCCTTTATTTCGGAAAATCGATCGTAATGGTCCCCAAAAACCACTCGCTGACGTATTCAAATTCAACACATATGATCCAATTACAATCAAAAAAACTCCAACAGCATCCCAAATCGTCGGCACTTCTTTAACAATCAAGGGCGAAGTGATTAACAAAAATAATGGCGTTAACGTAGACAATGGCGACATGAGTGACAAATCTGCTAGGCGAATAGCTTTGACATACAACGTATAAGCCACGACATTTAGAGACCCACCGATCGTCAGCGCCATCCAAAAATTCGGACCTAGTCTCGGAATGCCAACAACGGCTAAAATGGGTAGTAACGCAACTGACGCGATCGCCATCCCCGCGCAAGCCACCAAGTACTCATCTAAAAATTTTAAACTCTTTTTACTGAATACATCCTTTAAAGATTCAAAGAAAGCCGTTAAAATTGCAAGCCCCAACCATGTCATAAGAAAAAACCACCCATGCAACCATTGCCCCGAATTAAATTTTTACTTGATCCAACATCCGATGCCTGGACAGAGCAAACTCTTGCCAACATGGATACGATTCTTTTGGATCACTCCAACTGCGAACGCAAAGCCGCTAGCGTAGCACTAAAGTTCATGACTCGCTACCCATCCAATACAAAACTGGTTCACGAACTCACCCACCTCGCCCAAGAAGAACTTCTTCACTTCCAGCAAGTCAATACCATTCTAGAGCGTCGCAATATTCCCCTTACACCCCTGAATGCACCGCCCTATGGAGCCACGCTGACCAAGCAAATTCGTAAATCCGAACCCTATCGCTTCCTCGATATGCTCTTAGTCTCAGCCCTAATCGAAGCCCGCAGCCACGAACGCCTTGGATTAATTGGTCAGCATTGCGAAGATCTAGAACTCGCCGAATTCTACCGATCGTTAATGGAATCCGAAGCCCGACATTATGGACTTTATTGGGTTTTAGCCGATACCTACTTCGATCGAACCGTGGTCACAGAACGCCTTGACGCGATCGCCCTTGTCGAAAGCCAAATCCTCTCAACACTTCACCCCGAACCCCGCGTACATAGCTAAAATCAATCTTTAAATTAAACGCTATAAAACATCTGCAAACGCCGGACGCAAACGCCGATAAACCGTAATTCCAATAGTAAATACGATTGCACTCAAAATCCACAATAGTCCCCATTCCTGAAGATGTCGCACTTCTCCCCACAGAATCAAATCTCGATATAAATCCGCCAAAATTCCAGCCGGATTCCATTTCATGATCGGACGAAACATGATAGGCACGGCTTCGATCGGATACATGATGGGGGTGAGATAAAATAATAAATTCACTGCGATCGTCACTGTCTGGGGAATATCGCGCAAAAACACCGTAAATCCCGCTAACAGATATCCAATTCCTGCCGTCAACATCAACTGCGGAATCCAAACTAATGGCAATAAAAAAATTGTCATATGAATGGTTTTCAAGGCAAATGCCACGGCTGCGATAAGAATGATCATTCCGATCGTACTATCAAAAAATGCGGTGGCGATCGGTACAAGAGGCAAAAGAACTAATGGAAATACAACTTTTTTAACCAAATTCGGTTGATTAATCACAGCCGTCGAACTACCCGTAAAGCTCAATGTCACTGCATTCCAGGGAATTAGTCCCCCAAATAACCACAGCGCGAATAAAAGTTGATCATCAATAATGCCCGTCTGAGGAAGCGCCGATTGATTTAGCTTAACCTTCAGGACAATGGCAAATACATAGGTATAAATAGCAAGCTGCGTGACTTGATGGGCAACTGACCAAAAATTACCAAAAATAGAACCCTTATATCGCGCCGCCAGTTCTCGCTGGACTAGAACCCTTAGGAGATTTAGTTTCATCCCACGAGGATTTTCACCCAAGGTTCGGCTAATACGGTGATTGAGACGGTCGGGAATCGATCGGGACATGTCTAACTAAATCCACAAAAATAGGCAATGGTTGGAACGATTCTACACTTTTCAGATACTCTTAATGCTGTCCTTACCATGATCCATGCTGTGACCCAAGATTATTCCATCCGGCTCCAGAACATCTCAAAGTGCTTCAAACGCTATGAGAAACCGATCGATCGGCTTAAGGAAGCCCTGCAACCTGGAAAACAGCGATCGAATGATTTTTGGGCCTTACGCGACATTAATTTAGAAATCGAACGCGGCGAAACCTTTGGCATCATCGGTCAAAATGGTTCCGGTAAGAGTACTCTTCTACAAATTATTGCAGGCACGCTCACGCCCACTTCTGGCAGCATTCAAGTCAACGGGCGCATATCTGCTCTGCTGGAACTCGGTAGTGGCTTCAATCCAGAATTTACGGGTCGCCAAAATGTTTTCTTGAATGGTCAGATTCTGGGGCTAAGTCAAATGGAAGTTGCAAATAAGTTTGATGAAATCGCCTCTTTTTCGAACATCGGCCAATTCATCGATCAACCCGTCAAAAGCTACTCTAGCGGCATGATGCTTCGCCTCGCCTTTGCAGTGGCTATTAATGTTGATCCTGAAATTTTAATTGTGGACGAAGCACTGTCCGTCGGGGATGTGAGATTCCAAGCTCGCTGTATGAAGCGTATTCGCGATTTAAAAGATAATGGCGTGACGATTTTATTTGTTTCCCACGATGCCAGCAGTGTCAAAATGTTATGTAAAAAAGCATTGCTACTGAATCACGGTGAAATGATTATGACCGGGTCGCCCGCGAAAGTTGTCGATCGGTATGTAGCCATGCTCAGTGCCGAAGATCCGGATTCTATTGCTGAAGAACTCAAAGCGATCGCAAATCGACAAACGGTAGTAACCGAACTAGAAAATGCTGAAAAACCAACTGCATTTAGTGTTCATCAACATGGCAATAAACAAGTCGTAATTGAAAGCGTTCAAATTGTAGATAATCACAATCAACCTATCGATCGGCTGAACCATGGTGATGATTTACGGATTGCTATTCAATTCACAGGCAAAATTCAAACCCCAAATTTAGTCGTCGGAATTTCAATTCGGAATTTACTTGGTGTTGTGGTCTATGGAACTAATACCCAATTTCTATCAGGAAAATTATTAGACATTCACCCTGAAGAAGTATTCAAGATCCAATTTAATTGCCCAGGCCAACTCAATAAAGGCAGCTATACCCTTACCGTCGGATTACATTCTGATGAAGGACTTAGTTATGATTGGGTGGACGAAATGGTCGTGTTTGAAGTATTTAACGATCGTAAATGTGACGGCATGGTTGACTTAGGGGCCACTGTAGTTATCGAATCTAGCCGATCTGAAATACTTGGATCCACCTAGGAATCTAAAAACAGCATCTAAAAACAACAGATAGAAGTGACCCGATCGCCTTACAATGTTACCGCTGTAATTTGGATAAGACCTTGATCGAGCGTTATACACTACCGGAAATGGGTGCAATCTGGAGCGACGACTATAAGCTTCAAACCTGGTTGAAAGTGGAGATCGCTGTCTGTGAGGCTCAGGCAGAACTCGGATACATCCCGATGGAAGCCGTCACGGAGATCAAGGCGAAA
>JAYUEU010000073.1:0-3012 GCA_043739065.1 Synechococcales cyanobacterium
TGCGATCGGTCTCATTTGAATGCGGCAGGTTCGGAAGCATTGAATGCTGAGAATGAGGCATTGATTGATTCATTGACCCAAGCGAATGCGATACCGCTCAAACCGCAAATAATCATGCTTCAGGGCAAGCTGCAAGGTCGATCGGGTGTGGCGAATTGGTTGGGGCAGGATTTGTGGATTGAGATGGCCTCGGGCGATCGGATTAAGTTACATTTTGGGGCGAGTTTGGGACCGATCGGATTATGGCTGCGGGAGTTTTTTGGGAGTCGAACTTTGGCGCGGTATGTGGGGCAAGATGTGATGGTTTCAGGCTGGCTGCGGCGCGGGGCAACGATGTGGATGGATGTGGAGGGGGCACGGACGGGACAGGGTGTGCTGTCGGGCGGACATCAGGTTTGGTCGATTTTGATTGGAGGAATGTTTATTGGAGTTGGCCTTTTCGTTTTGTTGTGATGAATGATGAATGGTGTGATGAATGTTATTTTTTGCAATTTGCGTCAAACTATAGCTAGCGTATTTATATCAATTATTTGATTCTTAATTCTATGGATTTCACTGCGGCTTTGCCTGTTTTTTTGATTACGCTACGGGAAGGGGTGGAGGCGGCGCTGGTGGTGGGTATTGTTTTGGCTTGCCTCGGTAAAGCAAATGCGAGTCATTTGAATGGTGCTGTTTATCAAGGGGTGTTTGCGGGGCTTGGGGTGAGTTTGCTTTTGGGGATTGGGGTTAATTTTGGACTTCAACAGTTGGGGTTGTCGAGTTGGGTGTATGGTCCGGCGGTGAAACAGGCATTGCAGGGTGGAATTGCGATCGTGGCGATCGGTCTTTTGAGTTGGATGTTGATTTGGATGACGCAACAGGCGAAGGGGCTGAAGGCTGGGGTGGAGCAATCGGTGCAGACGGCTTTGGCGGAGAATACTTCGTGGGGCGTGTTTGGGTTGGTGTTTGTGGCGGTGTTGCGGGAGGGGGTTGAGACGGTTTTGTTTTTGGGGACGCAACTCAATCAAGGTTGGATTCCGGCGGTGGGGGCGATCGCGGGGTTGGCGGGGGCGACGGCGATCGGGCTGTTGATTTTTAAGGGTGGACGACGAATTAATTTAGGGTTGTTTTTTAAGATTATGGGGACGGTTTTGCTGTTGATTGTGGCGGGGTTAGTGGTAACGGCGTTTAGAAAGGCTGAGGTGAGTTTTGGATTATTGAATCAAGTTGATCCGCAATGGCATCGGTTTTGTTGGGGCGAGAATGCGTCTTGTTTGCTGGGTCCGATGGTGTGGGATTTGAGCGATCGGCTACCGGATAGTCAATTTCCGGGTTTGATTTTGAAGGCGTTGTTTGGCTATACGCAGAATTTATATTTGTTGCAGGCGATCGGCTATACGGGCTTTTTGTCGATCGTTGGAACCCGTTATTGGAAGAGTTTGAATTAGTGTTGATAGTTACTGTTTGTTAGTCCGATCGCAATTCTTTTCATCATAACACTATGCTTTTTTGCGTTTGGTTTTGGCGGGTTTGACTTGAGAAGCCCGATCGTTCCTAATCCGCTCTAGAAGAACGATCGCAGGTTCGTCGGTAGGATCTTGGGGGACGAGTTCGCCTTTGAATGCTTTGGCTAGGATTGACCGATCGAGCCGATCGAGTTCTGTTTTGATGAATTGATATTGTTGTTCAATGCGATCGATTGCGATTAATGATTCTTCAATATGGCTAACAATCCTTTTTTGTTCATTTAATGGTGGCAATGGAATCCAGATACTACGAATATCATCCAATCCAAGACCAGCTTTGGTTGCGCCTCTTTGAAGTAATTGGAATTGCTTATAGCCATCATGAAAGGATGCAAGATACCAAGCAAAGTAATCATGATATAAGTTTTTGAGTGGGCGCGCTAGTGAGACATGTTGATTAATATAAGCTTCTGAAATATCTTCAGGTACAAGACCAATCATTCCTACATCAGCAGTAATGGAAACCAGTATGTCACCAGGCTGAATTTTCGTCCGAATACCTTCCGTACCTTCTGGTGGATTAACTAATTGAATATCTTTAAAATCAAGGGATATAGTGTCTCGATTAAGATTACCAACTCGAACAAATATAGCCCCTGTATCAGAATAGTATTGTGCCCAACCTCTAGATCCACTCGTTACAAAAGAAAAAATATCATTCGATAGGATTATTTCCCATGATTCTGGAATGTCTAGAAAATTTGGTTCAATGATGTCTGGTCTTTTAGCTGGCTTCTTGCTGGTCTTTTCAGATTCTTTCCGAATGCGTTCCAATAGAATTTCAGCAGGTTCAACGTCGGGATTTTCCGATCGCCATTCAGCAGTTAAATCCCCTCTAAAGGCAGCGGCGAGGACTGACTGACGGAATTGCTCTAGGAGTTTTGGGATGTGTGCGATCGCATTTCGGGCGGCTTGCGTGTGCGATCGGAGTTCCTCGATTTTAGCAACAATTCGTTTTTGTTCATTGAGTGGCGGAAGAGGGATTTCAAAGTTTTCTATTTCTTTTGGACTGATATTCGGCTGTGCCCCACCATATGCTTCTTGAAGAACTCTTTCAGTAAAATTTGAAACTAATTTCTCAAGATAGATTGAATCAATTGCTTCAGGTAAATTAATATTGAATCTGCCAACCCGTTGATTGAGAAGTGCATCTCCTTTCAAAGAATATCTCGCCATTTTCCCCGTAGTTGCACCGGACATGGCAATTAAGACATCTCCGTCATATAAATGATACTCAGGGAATTTATCTAGATAGTGCTCAGGTAAGAATACTGTTTTTTCATTAATATCTACACAGCCATCAACTAGATTAGAAATCCGAATTAATGGAAGCCCAGATTCTTCATAATCTTTACTCTGGAAAGCATAACCTCCTTGGATTCTACAAACTTCACCAAAGGTTACTAATGACCATCCTTCTGGTAATTCTATTAAATCGTCTAGCATATTCCGCGCTCCTCGTTTTCCGGTAGACTCGATCCCCCTAACCCCCTTAAAAAGGGGGAAC
>JAYUEU010000074.1:0-6594 GCA_043739065.1 Synechococcales cyanobacterium
CGACGGCCCATGCTGGGAACGTCTGCGGAGCTAGAAACTTGAGTCATGACTACTTAATATGAATCGGGAGTGACTTCGAGACCAAAAGGCAATTAAAAGGCAAATCAAGTTTTATAAACAGACTGTCTTAACATCTCTTCACAAAATGTAGATATGTTTAATTCAAGTCCTAGATTCCTTCAGGTTCCTCAGAAAAGTCCCTGGGATACTAGAATTCGTGACCTTTCTCATGGACTATTATGACAGACTTTTACGCTGATTTTACTTGAGAGGGCGGGATGACGGGTGCAGAGTTGCGATCGTTGGTAGCGAACAAGTGGACGTTTTCCTATGATGTCCAAATCCGTAAAGTGAAGGGACGGCTGTATTTTCAGGTGATGTGGAAGTATTTAGAACAAGCGTCGTTCCCGCTTTCGGAGGCGGAGTTTATGGCCCATTTCGATCAAGTGGCGGGGTATTTGGTGGCGTGGAATGTGGTGGAGCAAGTGACGGGAGCGATCGAGAAAACCCGTGATAAACCTCGTTTGGGGAAGGCTGTGAATGTTCAGTTGGATCTGGGCGATCGGGGATCTGAGTGGATTTTGGATAAGTTTTAATAGCGCCACCTATCGATATATTTCTGAATTAATTCTGACCTGCAACAATCTCACAAGAGGCCCACAAGAGTTTGCATAATTGATAAAGTAAGACATCTCTATTTCAATGAGATTGAGTGAATCGTTATTTATCCGAACCCTAGGAGGTTTGATGATGACTGGCATTTTATTTGTTTTAAAGATTTTGGTCCCGATCGTAGTGGCTTTGGTGTATTTCAATTTTGGCTTGAAGTTTTGGGCAGGGTTTCAGCGTACTAACTTTACCTCGGGCCGAATTTTGCTCACCTTATTTTGGCCCGTGTGTTTCCTCTTGAATCCGTCCTATCGTCGTAATTTTCAAAAAGCGCTGCGAGGTCGATAAGCCCGATCGATCATCTGATTCTTGCCATCATAGACAATCGTAAAATTCTTAATCATTTATCTGTAAATTTTGTGGAAATTCCCAAGCTCACGCCCTATATCGATGCTCTTGCTCAAGTGGCTGCCCGTTTCGATCGGGAATATCGCCGAGATCCGGTGAGTCTGCCGCCGGAAGTGGAGTCGATGTCTATTTTTCAAGACTGGGCTTCGGGTAAATTGCAAAATCGTCTTGCGTCGCCATTTTGGGATTACATGAAGCCGAAGAAGAACGATCGGTGTTTGGATTTGGGGTGTGGGCTGAGTTTTTTGGTTTTCCCCTGTTGGCGTGAGTGGGATGCACATTTTTATGGTCAAGATATCAGTACTGTCGCAAAAGATTTAATCAATTCTCGTGCGCCACAGTTGAATTCAAAAACATTTAAAGGCGTAAAGCAAGCGAGTGCGGATCAGCTTGATAATTATGAGAATGATTTTTTTGATTGGTCGATCGCGACGGGTGTGAGTTGTTATGGGGATTTGGAGTATTGGAAACAGGTTTTAAACAGTGTTAAGAAAGTGCTGAAACCGGGCGGAAGTTTTGTATTTGATGTGCTAAATCCTGATGCGGAAGGGGCGGAGAATTGGGCGATTTTGGAAACTTATCTTGGGGCGGAAGTTGGATTAGAAACGTTGAGTGATTGGGAGAAGGCAATTAAGTCTAGTGGCGCGAAGATCAAACAACATAAGGCCCATGAATGCTTTGAACTTTACCGCGTCACATTTGATTAGTTGTTTCAATTAGATAAACAGACTGGGAGACACTTTAAAGCGATCGGCTAAAGCCTTGGCTTGTGCTTTGCTAATGGCTCGTTTCCCATTCACAATTTCTGACACCACACCGCTCGAACAAATCACACCCACAAGATCTGCTTGTCGAGTGCCACTAGCTTCCATAATATATTGCAAGATTTCATGAGGTGGAGATTCGGGAAACGGAAAGTGCTGTTCTTCATAAGCTTCAATGAGCATTACCAAAAGATCATATAATTCCAATTCTTCCGCACTACAATTTTCGTTGAAATGAAGCTTCTCAACTTGCTGGAGTGCGCGATCGTACTCTAGCTCTGTCCTAATAACTTTAGGTACCGCATCAGCAAGTAAGGCTCCGTAGCTGATTGAATTAAAAGTAAGGGTCATTTTTCCACCTATTTTTGCTGTATTCAGCATGAGTTAAAAAATACTTGTAATAAATTGAACCTTTTTATAGTTGATGCCAACAATAAGACGATAGGCATTCCCTTTTATATTGAAAACGGTTAGATTCCCGACGGCTTCAGCGTCCGAAAAAATTTCCCGAACATCTTCTAAACTCTGCCACTCTGCATTTTTTACAACGCTGTACCAATCTTGAATTTGGCGATTAACATCCGGGTATATAGAAGCCTGAACACGGAGTTTGCCAATCGAAATTAAATGCATATTCAGTATGCCTCAAAAAAATATTTGTTTTCATTATTATTAACTCCAAGCATTGCTTACATTATACTCTCGTTTTGAGAGGTGCGACAACTCTTCTTCAATTCTCAACAGCTCTCCGCCAATCGATAGCAGTCTCTAAGTCAGGCTATGATCTTACAATTGCTCTTCTTATAAACCTCAATCTAATAGATCGGACCTAATATTGATTGGATATAAAAGGAGCTTCGATCGTCCTTGCACTAAAGTGATTTTTAGAACTTACGTGGATTATTTGATGTTCTTACTCAAGTCGTTTGCGCAACGATCGGAGCCAATCTTGAGCTTGATCGTACGCTGTTGTACCCATAGAAATTTTCTTGAGACGGCCTTCGATCTCCATCAGTTCTGCTTTAGCTTGATCTCGGTTCAGCGACGTATGATGGCGCACAAGAGTATTGATTTGTGATTCAGTGGTTTGAAGTAAAGTAGCTGCATCACTTTCTTGATTCAAACGAATTTTAGCGCGATCGAGTTGTTGTTCATAATCAGCCAGCACTTTGCGAGATTTAACATAGTCCGGGTTCTGAACTGGAATCGATTTCAATTGCCCGATCGCTGATTCCCATTGCCGGATAATTGCTTGCCATTCAGCAACGTCGTGGCTTTTACCTTCAGTTAGTTTCTGTGCAGCTACAGCAAAAGGAACAGCGCCTTGCATCAGTTTGTCAGATTGGTTTGTCTCTTGATTTAATCCAGTGATTTTCTGAAAGTCTGTCGTGATGCGATCGTGTTCAGCATTTGCAATACGTCCCATTAAGCTATTAGAATTCAACAAATTAATCTGGCTGATCTCTCGTCCCCACTGAGTCAGAATCGTTTGTTTTTCGATGTCGTTAGTTGCCTTTGGGTAGTTCTTTTGATAATCCGCTATTTTATCCGTACTCTCTTTAAGTTGGGATTGTAGATTACGCTCTTGAAATAGGATAGCTTCAGTACGGCCTGCGGCTTCTCGACGCTGCTGAATTTCCCAACTACTGAATTGCCATCTACAATTGCGAAAATAACAGTAATAGCTGTCACTATAATGCTCAAATCCCTGCAAAGGAAGGGAATTTAAATGAGCTTGTGCAGATTTGAGTTCTCGATCGCCCAGATCCAGATCATTAGGATGTTTTGCATTTTGAATCAATTGTTCGGCTTTCTCTAGATCCACCATTCCTTCTTGATAGTGGTAATCCCAACTAGCAATACTGGGAAGTAACAGTATCGGAGCTTTTTGCGCGATCGTCTCTCGAATACCAGGAATGGGGAGATTAACAATTGTGAGTCCCGCTCCCACAGTCCCGATCGTAATCCCTAGAAATTTGATACGTTGCCATGCAGTTTTAAAAACGTTAGATTTTGTGGGATTAGACATATCAGGAAATGGATAGCGTTTATTATCACTTTAGAGGATTGTGCGGGGACGATCGTTACTTAATCATAAGTTCATGAAATTATGATTGTTCAGAATAGTCTTAGATACTCCTCTCATAATTTAATCATTTTCCATTCCATAAATTCCCCAAATCGCCATCGCCCGTAAATAGTGGCAAGCCCGAAAGGTTGCATTCGCTGTAATTGCCTCCGGAGTTCGGAACTGCAATCCATTTTCATAGATTTGATTCACAACCGCCTCCGCGATCGCCATTCCTTCCGTCTTCATTCCCGACTGCACTAAGAATGCTGCAAGCCCAAAATTAATTCCTGTCCAAACTTCCAAGGGATGGGTTGAATTTGCATTCTCCGGTTCGCCAGAAGGCCGTACACCATTAGCTGCACCGATCGGCAACTTAGATTTACCCAACACCCGATCGCCCTCGGAAATCCGCCCATCATTTCCACTTGCCCCACCCGATGCTAAATATTGATTGAATTTCACAAAGCAAGAATCATAAACAGTCTTCAATGCGATATTTGCACAATCGATCGGCACCACATCCGGCAAATTCAACAGCCGTGCATAGAACTGTCCACAAAGCTGATCAGCCATCACCACATCAGAACCCGATTCACTATCAATTCGATAATACGATCCATTCCAAAGTTTATCCTGATAAACCGATCGCGCCTGCCCAACCCATTGTTCAAATAGACTAATATCGTGATTCAAAATCCGTCCGATCGCACAAGCAGCCTCCAACGCTGCAATCCAAAGCCCTCCACAATAGGCGCTCACCCCCTTCAATCGCCAATCATCAAAGGTTTGATCCGGTGCGCCACTATTTTCAGGAATGCCATCATTATCGAGATCAAATGATTTTGTATAATGTAATGTTTCAACAACAGCCGCCCAGCATTCTATTAAAAAGTCCCGATCGGTCGCCCCCGTCAGCAAATAATCGCGATAGACTTGCAATACAAAATCCGAACCCAAATCTTTCCATAAATTACAATCTTGATAACTCGTGTAATTCGTCTTTTCCCAAACATGTTCATTTGGCGCACCTAAATCATGGGGCGCTGCACTACGAACTTTACGCAAAGCATCAGGGCTTTCCTGACCGATCGTCGCGTAGTAGCCGATTTTACGAGTCCGATCGTCTTGTTTTGGAATTGCTCTTGCAAACGCTAAAATTACAGATTTCTCAAGCTTTTGCCACAGCATCAACAATCCAAACGAGCCATACAAACGAACATCAAGACTCTCATACCAGCGATAGTCAATACATTCCAAAACGGCAAATTGACCAACGGGATCATCTTCACTAGCTGCACTCCATAAGGCACACCCCTGAGTCAAATCATACAACTCATTCATCAACGCCATTTTGAACCAATCTGGCAAATCAACACGATCTAAAATCGGTGCTTGCCATGCTTCAATTTGTTCACGCCAAAGACTATGACGTTTTAATCCTTGTTTTGCGATCGTCCAAGCATTGTTTCCTGATCGTCCAAAGAAATCCGTATAGCGTTTAAAATACGTCACATCCTGAGCGAATTCCATAATAGGAAAATCCCAAGCAAGAATAAATGGAATTTGTTTAGTCTTACCTGGACGAATAGTGAACTTAACTGCGATCGCGCCGCCAATACGTTCAGTTTCAGCGGCTGGCGTTTCATCATCAAGATTATTTAATGTTCCATCTTGGGAAAACGATCGCCATACATCATTCCCATTGCCCCCAGTATTCCACCTCGTGTTGTAAGTTGTTTCATGTAATGGATTCAGCGATGTTGCGATCGACCATTCTCCATCACCTTCTTCAGGATTGTTCACATCTTTTCTAGCATTGCCCATGACAATCCCAATCTTGCTTTCATCACTAATTAATTGATTGAAATTGCCATTGCTTTTTTTAATACGCGGCACATAATCATAGAATGGACTTCCATCATCTCGCACTTGAATTTCTGGCGATTTAGCTGTATTCAAAAACCATCCGGCTAAATTTTCCCAACTCATCATGATGCTGATTGTGATGGGTTCATCGGTCGGATTATGAACAGTCCAAAGGAACGTGGCGATCGGATAACTTGTTTCCTGATAATTATTTGCAATGATCGGCGAAAATTGTTCACAAGTGATTTGAGCTTTGAATACCTTTTGATATTCATACCAACTTCGAGGATAAAGTGCCGAATAGGTTCCTGATTGTTTTGGATACCATTGCCAAGTGTCTAAACTGCCATCTTCTGGGCCTTGAGTCGCGAGCGCATAGGCTTGAGTGTGACCCGCAGATTCCTCAAAGATACTAAATTGACAACCCGCAAAATTCTCAAAGGTATGCTCACCGCCATCAATATGCCATAGATTAAATTGTCCATGAGGCGATCGGCCAATACACCCAGCCCCAAATCCACCCAAGGGCGCACCATGCCAAGGCCCATCATCAAGATTACTTGGATAACGCACCACATAAGGCTGATCCCAACCTTTTCCTAGTTCTCGCGACCAAGCACTTTTGGGAATTTCAGGGACATTTTGCATGGGTATTGAGAAGATATATCGGATTTAAGAATACAGGAAAAGAGGAATATTCAGAGTATCGATCGCTATGAGACTTCAAAAAAAAGGAACATCCCAAAGGACATTCCCAATTATCAGATTAGATCAAAGATTCAAATCAATAAACCCATAGACTATTTGATTTCAAACTATTTGATTTCAACCTTACCGCCAAGTTCTTCGATCTGCTTCTTGATCGCTTCAGCATCA
>JAYUEU010000075.1:0-5911 GCA_043739065.1 Synechococcales cyanobacterium
ACCGATAAACATGCAGCAACCTTGACGAAAGGACGCGTTGGAGTCTTGCATGGCGCTATGAGTTATCTGCTTCAGGATGATGATGGGCAGGTGATTGAACCCCATTCCATTAGCGCGGGCCTAGATTATCCCGGTGTTGGACCGGAACATAGTTACCTGATGGAAGTGGGGCGGGCTGAATATTATGCCGTTACTGACCAGCAGGCTCTAGATGCATTCCAACGACTTTCTCGTATTGAAGGAATTATTCCAGCCCTAGAAACGTCCCACGCGATCGCTTACCTCGAAACCCTCTGTCCTCAACTCGAAGGCAGCCCCACCGTGGTACTCAATTGCTCTGGGCGTGGCGATAAGGATGTTTTGAGTGTGGCTAAGGTTTTGGATGTCAGTGGCAATTAAACGCCGCCCATACCCGATCGTTTAGGGTCTAGAAATACATTTCTCAGGTAAAGTGCTGGATTCCTTAATTTTGGAACCAGCATTTTATTTAGCTAGCCTAAATTCATAAAGCTAAATTAAAAGATCAGATTTAGGCGCGATTCTAGACCCGATCGTGACAGCGTGCTTTAGACTAGCCTAAATTCAATGAGTAAGATTTCTTCATTTTCCTGCTATGACAAAACGCGCACTCATCACGGGCCTAACCGGACAAGACGGATCGTATTTGGCTGAACTACTGGTTGAAAAAGGCTACGACGTCTTTGGGTTAGTTCGCCGATCGAGTTCCAGTAATCTCCAACGAGTTTCCCACTTAGGCAAAAAACTTCATATTATGTCAGGCGATTTGCTCGATCAATCCTCACTCATGGACGTGATTACCGAGTCTCAGCCCGATGAAATCTATAACCTCGCCTCTCAGAGCTATGTCCCTCTTTCCTGGACTCAGCCCGCACTGACGGCAGAATATACAGCCCTTGGGGTCTCACGTTTACTCGAATCGATTCGGCGCTGTAAACCTGATACGCGATTTTATCAAGCCTCCAGCAGCGAAGTCTTCGGTCAACCCGACGAATCTCCCCAAAACGAGCGCACCGCTTTTCGTCCCCGAAATCCCTACGGTATTGCCAAAGCTTACGCCCATTGGATGACTACTAACTATCGCAGTCAATACAACCTCTACGCTTGCTGCGGGATTACCTACACCCATGAGTCTCCTCGGCGTGGGACTGAGTTTGTGTTTCGGAAGATTACCCGGACGGCGGCGATGATTAAGCTGGGATTGGCGACGGAATTGAAGCTGGGGAATATTGATGCGGTTAGAGACTGGTGCTATGCCAAAGATGTCGTGAAGGCGATGTGGTTGATGTTGCAGCAAGATGAGCCGGATGACTATGTAATTGCCAGTGGGAAAAGCCATTCTGTGAAAGATTTGATTACCTATGCCTTTGATGCGGTGAATTTGGATTGGGAAGCGTATGTTTCGGTTGATCCAGAATTTTATCGGCCCGATGAGACGGTTCAATTAGTTGGGTCGATCAATAAGGCGAAGAAATACCTCAATTGGGAACCGGAGTATTCATTCAAGCAGTTGGTGGAGTTGATGGTGGAGTATGAGATCAAGGATTTGACTCAAAGAAAATAATCGACAATCCTCGGTTTTGGGATAACTAAACTGAGGATTTATTGAGACCCAGTTATGATTTACCAGTTACGAATTGCAGATATGTCGCCCAGTGAAAGACCTCGTGAACGCTTAGCGGCTCAAGGTTCTCAGGTGCTTTCAACGGCGGAACTGATTGCAATTTTATTGGCGACGGGACAAGGTTCTGGGAAACTTTCGGCCCTTGGGCTTGGGCAATTGTTGCTGAAGGAAATTGGCCAATGTAATCGAGATCCTTTGGTGGCGTTGCGATCGGTGAACCTCAAAGAACTTACTGAAATTCACGGTGTGGGTCCGGCAAAGGCCACGACTATTTTGGCGGCGATCGAATTGGGGAAACGGGTTTATCAAATCGGTCCACCGGAAAAAACAGTCGTGAGCGATCCGTCTATTGCAGCCTCAGCCTTGAGCTATGACCTGATGTGGCAATCACAGGAACGGTTTGCAGTGGTGATGTTGGATGTGAAGAATGCCATTATGGGTAAACAAGTGGTGACGATCGGCACGGCAACGGAAACCTTGGCCCATCCTCGGGAGATTTTTCGATCGTTAATTAAGCAAGGTGCGGTGAGTGCGATCGTGGCCCACAACCATCCATCGGGAAATTTAGAGCCGAGTAATGAAGATATTGAATTGACCCGACAATTGCTCAAGGCTTCAGATGTTTTGTCAATTCCGGTTTTGGATCATTTGATTTTGGGCAATGGTGAGTTTGTTAGTTTGCGTGAGACAACAAGTTTGTGGAAAGGGATATGAGGAAATTAGGGAATTGCTAACCAACCCTGCTGCTTAGCAATCAGAACGGCTTGGTTACGATCGCCAGCATTTAGCTTGTGTAAAATTGAATGAACATGGACCCGAACTGTTCCGACAGAAATATAAAGGATTTGGGCAATTTCTGGATTGGTTTTGCTTTCAGTCAATAGCTCTAAAACTTCGCGTTCACGTTGGGTCAGGGGATTCTGATCAGGTTCGAGAACCGTTGTCTTTGATAGGGTTTGGCGAATGGTTTGGGTGGACGTGGCATCCCACCAAGATGCGCCTGCTGCAACCGATCGTACGGCTAGAATTGAATTCTCAGCGGTAATTCCTTTTAAACAATAGCCTTGAATGCCTAATTCAATTAAACGTTTGAGTAATTCAGAATCTTCTCGTGAAGTTAGAATCAAAATGGGTAATGTTGCGTAGGATGCTTTGAGTTGCCGACAGGTTTATCCTTGGGCTTGACGATCGCTTTTTCCCTGATAAAATCGCTGAAAAAGTTGAGAGAGTTCGTCCGGATTGAGCCCTGCGCCTTGATCTAGGACTTTTACGATTTGCTGAAATCAATTAGATTCTAAAACAACTTCAACCCGATCGCCCCGGCGAGAATGATTGGTAGCATTGATGAGCAGATTCATCAAAACTCGCTGTAATTGAAAGGCATCGGCTTTGGCCCACAGCGATCGGCGAAATTCAGAATCTCCATGGCGAACTGTAATTTGAATTTGACGATGACGAGCCAATACTGCGACTTAATTTGCAGAGTCTTCGAGCAGTTGGGTTAGATCAATCGGTTCAAGTTTGAATTCTAAGCCTTTTGTATCATTACGATAGACATCTAGTAAGGGATTAAGTAATTTCAAACTCGTTTGATAACTGCGCTCCATCGTCATCAAGACTTGTTTTTGAGAATTGGTAATCTCACCAAATTCACTCAGGTTTTTGCCCTAGGATTTTTACTGTTTACCTCAGCGACAACTGGATTGGCTGTCGGGATTGCATTTATTCGGGGATTGACGGGACGATCGCTGGGTAATTTTTATCAAGATCTGACGCAATCAATTATCCGAATTCTATTACCCATTTCGTTTGTCGGTGCATTATTTCTGATTGCCGCAGGTATTCCTGAAACCTGGTCAGGTGTTGCTCAAGTAACGACATTAGAAGGCACAACTCAGGCGATGGCTCGGGGTCCAGTAGCACATTTTGAAATAATCAAACAACTCGGAGAAAATGGGGTGGATTCTTTGGAATCAATTCAGCTCTTTATCGATCGGATGATTGCATTGGTTAAAGGTTCGGAACGGAGCAAAACGCCGAATGAAATTGCGTTAACGGTATTTCTGGTACGTTAACGGTATTTTTGGCGGTTTTGACCCAAGTGTTTTTGATCGTAATTGCGACCATGTTGCCGATCGCTTAGTACGCTAAATCTCCCGTTATTGTTGCAGTTTTGATTGCATTACTAGTAGCCCTCATTCCCACAACGATCGGCGGATTGCTCAGTGCGATCGGGATTGCCGGAATGGATCGGGTTGCACAGTTTAATGTAATTGCCACATCAGGCCGTGCCGTTGAAGCTTGTAGAGATATTAGTACATTAATTCTCGACAAAATAGGGACAATTATCTTAGGAAACCAACTGGCAGAAGAAGTCATTCCGGTCAATGGGCATTCATTAAAAGAACTCGCACTAGTTGCATTGAATGCCAGTATTTTTGACGAAACTCCAGAAGGAAAGTCTATTGTCATTTTGGCGGAAAAACTTGGGCCAAAATGACGGTCGATCGATCGATAGCTACAGGGCTTGAGTTCTCAGCTAGGACGCGAAGGAGCGGAACCAATTTACCGAATAATATTGAGGTGCAAAAAGGTGCGGTCGATGCCGTGAAAGGATTTGTTCGATCGCGATCGGTCAAAATTTCAGATGAACTCGATATCAAGTATGAATCGGTGTCTAGACTTGGGGGTACGCCTCTCGCAGTTTGCCAGAACAATGATATTTATGGGGTGATTTATCTCAAAGATATTATCAAACCCGGTATTAAAGAACGCTTCCGTCAATTGCGTCGTATGGGAATTCGTACGGTCATGTTATAACGGACGACAACCGGATTACAGCATCCGTCATTGCGGCTGAGGCGGGCGTAGATAATTTTGTGGCGGAAGCAACTCCCGAAGACAAAATTGAAGTCATTCGTGCTGAATAGGCCAAAGGCAAACTCGTCGCCATGACTGGAGATGGAACCAATGATGCACCAGCTTTAGCTCAAGCCAATGTCGGAGTCGCAATGAACTCTGGGACTCAGGCGGCGAAGGAAGCGGCGAATATGGTGGATTTAGATTCTGATCCGACAAAATTGATTGATATTGTCACGATCGGGAAGCAATTGCTAATTACGCGAGGTGCCTTAACGACATTTTCGATCGCGAATGACATTGCCAAATACTTTGCGATTATTCCTGCAATCTTCGCCGGGGCGGGAATTGGTCAACTGAATATTATGGGCTTAGCGAGTATGCAATCTGCGGTACTATCTGCCCTCATTTACACAATGCCTTAATTATTCCAGCATTGATTACGTTAGCTTTAAAAGGTGTGAAATTTCGACCACTCACAGCTAATCAATTGCTAAGCCGAAATATTCTGGTCTATGGATTAGGTGGTGTAGTTGCACCGTTTATTGCAATTAAGATCATTGATATTGCTGTGGCTGCGGTTGGATTAGCTTAAAAGCTGTTTTGCTTAAATACATTCAATTCCCTACTCAACCCTAATCTTATGCAAGAAACACTCTCACGCTTTTGGCAAAAACGACTTCCAAAAGCATTACTACTTTCACTCTTGATGGCAGTAACGATCGCCCCCGCAGTCCAAGCTGCTACAGGAATTAGCCTCGATCGCGGTCAAACGTTTGCCATTGTTCTACTTGGCATGACAACTCTAGCCTTGAGCATCTATTTATTTGTTGTTATTTTCCAACCGGAGCGCTTCTATATCTACTGCCTAATTGATTAGGACGCGGCTTCTTGAAGTACAGAATCCATCGCCTCCCTCAAGTTACAGAAATCCCGCAACAACTTACGAACCCAATTTTTAATCCAAGCCCAACATTTCTCAATGCGATTTAGGTCAGGAGAATAGGGAGGTAAATACATGACTTGGAATCCTGCTGCTTCAATTAAGGCTTTAATCTGTCCACCAGGATGAAAACTTGCATTCTCAATCACCCCTAAATTCCCTCGTCTTAGGCTGGGAATTAACCAGGTCTCTAACCAGGTTTCAAACGCCGAACGATGACAAGACCCCTCAATCGTAAACGGGGCGACCAATTTGCCATCTCGATCGCCAGCAATCCTGTTAATTCGTCCTTTACCCCCCCGATTTCATCCCATAAAGGCGCTTTCCCCTAGGGGACCAACCAGAATCATAATCATCTCGATGATCCAGATTCATCCACATAGACCTAATGAGCGGCCTTCCCATCGCCTAACTCAGCTAGGAATACCGTTCGCCTCGCTTCATCTCGTTCTTGATACCCATCAGTC
>JAYUEU010000076.1:0-17416 GCA_043739065.1 Synechococcales cyanobacterium
TGGCATTGGCGTAATTACTTGCACCTCAACCCTGAATTCGCCACCCTCCTCGATCGGTTCCTCGCCTACCAAGCGACCGATCGTCCCACAAGCGCCAAGATCGCAAGTCAACTTCTAAATGCGATCGTATTCCCTGTTATTCCTCCCGGAACCTTAGCCCCTTATATCCCCGACCTTTATAGTCCTGCGCCCGTTCGATCTGTTCAACCTGCCGTTCAATCTGACGTTCAACCTGACGCTAGACGTCCTCCCGTATCCCAAATGCGAACCGTCGCCATCGCCCCCGCCAATTCAAGTTTTCCCACCACTTATCCCGCCCGAATCCCCAGACAAAGCGATCGGCAAATCGATAGACAAGGCGATCGCCTCAATAACAATAGTCAAGTCAAAAATAATCAGCTCAATCAAGATAATCATTTCCTAGAAGACGATCGTCTATACCGTCCAAATGACGATCGTTCGAACGAAGACAGCTTACTCAATATTTTTCAATTGCCATGGAAACTTCTACTCTGGTTTCTCAAAGGGCTTTGGATGGGAATCCGGGCGATCGACTGGGTGCTGACTTGGGTCTGGCGTGCAATTTTGATTGGGGGACTGATAGCAGGTGGAGCCATGGCCTCGTTCTTTTGGACCAATCGCCCGCAGCTCCAAGCAAATGTACCCGAACAAACCCGATCGGCTGAACCTGATGCAGCCCAATCCGATGCACCTCAACCCGACTGGCAGATTCCCACGCTTCCGGAGATTAAATTGCCTATTGTAAAGCTACCCACTCTAAAGCTGCCCGAATTCAACCTCCCAACACTTCCTGAAGTCAAACTTCCCGATGTAAAACTCCCCAACTGGGCCGCCGCAAAACCTGAAAGCTGTGCTGACACCATTGGTCGCTATGAAGAAGCGGGCTTAACCAAGGCTCAATTCTATCAGCAGGTCAACGCACGTTTTATCCGTCAACACCCCGAACTGAATGGCCGTACCCTCACCCCAGACCCCGAAGATGCAGGACTACGACAAGACTGGTGCTCGATCGCAGAGCAAATTTTAGCCGATGGTTCATCAAAATCAAGATAAGAAAATGGGACCCCATCCTACCTCTTCCAGCGCCATTATCTGTGACAGATGTCCATGCTAGACACTTTCGTCATAGATAACATTACCAAGCCCGATGAGACGAGGTACAGTGGAGATTGGAATTAACAAATCTTTTTGATTATTCCTGTTTAATTTAGAGTCAGATGGCTCAACCCCTGGCACTTCGCCAGACTGTTCACAAGAGGAGCAACCGAATCTATGTCGCAGCTTGAGATGATGTCAGCACTCGATTACCAAAGTGACGTCTATAAGGACGCTTACAGTCGCATCAATGCGATCGTCATCGAAGGTGAAGAGGAAGCCTACTGCAACTACAATCAATTGGCTGGTTTGATGCCAACGGATGCAGAAGAGCTACAAAAACTCGCTAAAATGGAGTTTAAACACAAAAAAGGATTTGAGGCTTGTGGCAGAAATCTTGGGGTAACGCCTGATATTCCATTTGCAAAGGACTTCTTTTCCAGTCTACATGGAAACTTCCAAGCAGCCGCTGCCACTGGGAGTATCGTTACCTGTCTGTTGATTCAATCTCTAATTATTGAATGCTTTGCGATCGCGGCCTACAACATCTACATCCCCGTTGCCGATGATTTTGCCCGCAAAATTACTGAAGGCGTGGTTAAAGACGAGTACTTGCATCTTAACTACGGTGAAGAATGGCTCAAAGCTAACTTTGCGACCGCTCGCGAGGAATTAGAAACAGCCAACAAGCAAAATCTTCCCTTAGTGTGGACAATGCTGAACCAGGTCGCGAAAGATGCGATCGAACTCGGCATGGAACGTGAAGCATTAATCGAAGACTTTATGATTGCGTACGGCGAAGCCCTCGCGAACATCGGGTTTACCACTCGCGACATCATGCGGATGTCAGCCTATGGGTTGGCCGCTGTCTAGAAAAGGCTATTCTGTAAGTCTGGTGCCTAGTTAATCCTGTGCATCAGACTCGTTATTTTTTGGATAGGGCATCGGCTTTGTCCCTGATCAGAGTATATGATCAGTTCTGTCTACCATCCCCTATCTCGCCGCAATCATGTTTGGTTTAATCGGTCATCTCTCGAGCTTGAAGCACGCCCAATCCGTCGCACGCGATTTGGGTTATCCCGAATATGCGGACCAAGACTTGGAATTCTGGTGTAGTGCGCCGCCTCAAATTGTGGACGAAATTACAGTCACGAGTGCCACAGGACAAGTGATCGAAGGGCGTTATGTAGAATCCTGTTTTCTACCGGAAATGCTTGCCACTCGCCGATTTAAAGCTGCTACACGGAAAATCATTAACGCCATGGTTCATGCCCAAAAAAATGGCTTGGATATTACAGCCCTAGGCGGATTTTCCTCAATTATTTTTGAAAATTTTGACCTGTCTCAACTCAAACAAGTTCGCAACGTCACGTTGAACTTCGAGAAATTTACCACAGGCAATACTCACACGGCCTACGTCATTGCCCGCCAAGTCGAACAAGCCTCCAAGCAATTGGGCATGAATCTTTCGGACTGTACGATCGCGGTCTGTGGGGCCACAGGTGATATTGGCAGCGCTGTGTGTCGTTGGATTAACAAGCGTTTAGATGTAAAAGAATTACTTCTGATTGCTCGAAACCCCGAACGTCTTCAAGCGCTCCAAGACGAACTTGGTCGTGGGAAAGTGATGACTCTAGATGAATCCTTACCCCAGGCTGACATCGTGGTTTGGGTCGCCAGTATGCCGAAGGGCGTAGAAATTGATCCGACGACGTTAAAACAGCCTTGTCTGTTAATTGACGGCGGCTATCCGAAAAATCTCGCCACTAAAGTTCAACATCCCGGTGTTCATGTTTTGAATGGGGGCATTGTGGAGCATTCCCTAGACATCGACTGGAAAATAATGGGTCTGGTGAACATGGATGTTCCAGCGCGTCAGTTGTTCGCCTGTTTTGCTGAAGCGATGTTATTGGAATTTGAGAAGTGGCACACCAATTTTTCTTGGGGGCGCAACATGATTACCGTTGAAAAAATGGATCAAATCGGTGAAGCCTCTATGCGGCATGGATTCAGACCATTGTTGATTGAAACGATTTAGCCTTAGCTGAGATGCGATCGACGGGGCGACACTACTAGAGTATCGTCCTGTCCACCTGACCATAATTTCACCCATCCTCGCGCCTTATCTAGGTAAATTTTGCCCTCAGCTTGATAGTTAACTCTAAGTGACGGTGGAATTCCTTGTTGACCAAACTGAACCCCCAAGAGACAGCCTAGTAGTGGAGCTGTTAATCCTAGTTGTGGGCTAACCTGTAAAATTCGATTAAAGGCTAATATCCAGTTTCCCGGTGTACTTTGGCTACCGTAGATGGCCAGCGCGATCGATTGTTCAACTGAATTAAAGGAAAGCAGTTGCAACGACTCTCTAACAGTGGCTAAACTTTCCCGGTTTTCTATACATCGTCTGACCCAATCTAGAATCTCTTGGTGAATCACATTCTCTGGCTGAGTCCAACTCGCATAATCTTGAGGCGTGGGTTTGGGTATACCTGCGATCGATAAACTTAAGGCTGCATAAAAACTCCACTCTGCAGATGTTACCGGAACAGGCTGGTCTGTGCTTGCATCAAGACAGGTCATAACATCCCTACAGCTAACATGACCTAACATCACAGCAGGAATTTTTAAGATAATTTCGTTCTTATTTTTAGGAGACGAATAAAGCATATTTGCGATCGTCATCCCCCAAAGTCCACCATGAAATCGATCCAGCAATGAATACATGCGAAAATGTCGCAGGCCCAAAAGCAGCCCGTTGAATTTGGCCAGACAATAATCTTAAATCTTAAGGATGCTCCAATGTCTTGGAAACCCCCATACTTATCTCTATTTTTTACCATTTTATTGACTGTTATCTCTGTGTTACCCGGATCGTTATCCGGAGTGTTACCCGCTCAAGCCAGCCGCCCGGTACTTAAATTGGGGAGCCAAGGGGTTGATGTTTTGGAAGTCCAGGCATTACTTCAATTATTGGGCTACTACGACGGGGAGCTAGATGGTACCTACACGAACTCCACCGAACGGGCCGTGAGCGAGTTTCAAAAAAGCGCAGGATTAGGCCAAGATGGCATTTTAGGCGCCTCGACTTGGAGTAAATTATTGCCTGTTGTGCCCCAATCGGAGGCTTCAACGCCGATCGTAAACTCCGATACGTCAACTAAGCCTGCACCCCAACTCGTGAAACCCGTCGCCAAAAAGCCCGAGCTGAAATCCAACTCCAAAAATGAGGAGAGCCGTACCCCAATTCTCCGCCGTGGAGCAAAAGGCGATGCTGTGTACCGACTTCAACAACGACTAGGAACCTTAGGATTTTTGGCGATTAATCCGGATGGAGACTTTGGGGAGTTGACAGAGAAAGCCGTCAAAGCAGCCCAGCAAAAATACAAACTTGAAGCGGATGGCGTTGTGGGCGGTGCGACCTGGAACGCCATCGGGCTTTAAGCGATCGATAGAGAGATGCTATACTTACAGCCTTAAGGATTGAAAATTAGTGCTTAAGGCTGGCTTCTCAATAGATTTGATGGATTATGTTAATCTCGAAGGAATTATTTGCTATCGCTACAAAATTATTATTTCGTTAATAATCACAAATCACCGCTCATTCAGTAGAAATCTATGAATTTGGGTATTTTAAGAAATATACCTACAGAAATAGATGAGTTATTTGCCCTAATTCGTTACTCTAGATTAATTCGATCCATTCCCTGTCTGTCTACCTTAATATTCTGACGTTATTTTTTCTTCTCCCTTCGATTTCTTTATTGCTTAATTTTTAGGTCCATAACTTACATGCCTTATCCCTTAAATCGACTGTCCATCTTTGTGGACGGCAACAATATGTTTTATGCCCAACAGAAGAATGGGTGGTTTTTTGACCCTAAGCGCGTTCTTGAATATTTTTCAGGAGAGAAAACAGATTTAGACCTCGTGAATGCGTTTTGGTACACAGGACTTAAGGATCCCCAAGACCAGCGTGGGTTTAGAGATGCATTGATTAGTCTGGGCTATACGGTACGCACTAAAATTTTGAAAGAGTATTATGACGATACTTCGGGCCGCTATTCGCAAAAAGCGAACTTGGATATTGAAATTGTTGTGGATATGTTCAGTACGGTCGATCAGTACGATCGGGTGATTTTGTTCAGTGGTGATGGCGATTTTGAACGAGCGATCGAGCTATTGCGGGCTAAAAATACTCATATTACGGTGGTTTCGACTGAGGGAATGATTGCTCGGGAATTGCGAAATGTGACCGATCGCTACATCGATTTGAATGCGATTCGGAGCTACATCGAAAAGGCTGATTACTGAGAGCACCCTTCCCCGGACGCGACGGAAGTTCCGCCCAACCCGACTATTATTGTCCCGCCAACAGGACCGATTGCAAAACCCAAACGACGGACAATCTAGCATTCTCACTTTGGCTAGATTGCAACTTTAGATTGTTCGTCCATAATTTCAGAACCTGTAGTGCTTAGCCGATCGCCCAAATAAAGGCCCAATCTTCGTCCCAACAAGGTTCTGGGAAAAGATAAATCAGGGTTTTATTAATATCTTCCTCCACATCTAGCATATCTGCGCGGCCAAACCATTCTGTGAGTTCCAGTAAATCTCTATCCCTCAAGGGCGTAATAGGATCCGCCGAGGTTAAATCTGAGAATGACGACCAGTTAACAACGGACAATCGGGTTACAGTCGTTTGATTTAGATAGGCTCGCCAAGGGTTTGTTAGAGGAGTGGGTTCCATGATGCGATTTGAGGGGAATCCCATGAAATTTGCTTCACAAACTAACTGTACATGTTTCCTGGGAGCGGGAGAAGCGTACTCCTTTAGAGGGGATTGCCGTTTTCCGATTTTAGAAGAATCTTCTATGCTTAGGAAGCGATCGTATGATGCTTTGCTGTCCGATCGCTCCTCTTCGATGAATTGTTTAAACTGCTTAGGATTTGACGTATGAATTCTCTTCCTCCCACAGAGCCAACCTCGACCTATCGAACGACTTCCGCACTTCCTTTTCTTGGGGCGGGTCTTCGGAGGTTGCTTTGGATTGCACTTTTTGTTTGGATATTGGGATCTTTGGGGTTGGGCTGGCTATTGAAGGCAGTGGGAGCGTTGGTGGTGCTCTTGATTGCGCTCCCGATCGTGGGTGTGATCTTTGGATTTTGGTGGATCCGGAAAAATATTGCAGTGGGAGAGTGTCCAGCTTGTGGATATCCCGTAAATGGTGTGAATGGAAGCCAACTTGCATGTCCTAATTGTGGAGAAGGATTGCGAGTTGAAAATCTTCAATTTATTCGGCTTGCAACCGACGGAACAATAGAGGTGACGGCTGTGGATGTGATGGATGTCGATAGAAGGGATGTGAACGTGATGGACATGGATGCGATCGATGTCTCGGCGCGGTCTATTGACTAAGGAATGCCTAAATAGAGGTCAGACAGATGTCGGGCAAATGTTGGAATAGATATCGGACGGAATCTGTTAATAAAATTCTGGAGTCAATGGGTACAACCTAACGGCGATCGGCTGATAGACTAGCACTTGGTTCATCCGTCAAAACAAGAGAGTCCAAATCGCCGTGGCACAGGTTGTTTTTGAGAATGTTTATAAAAGCTATCAGAAGAATGGAAGTGATGACAGCGAACCGGGCGGGGCTGTCTTGCGAGCCATTAATCTTCGGATTCATGATGGCGAATTTATGGTGTTGGTGGGTCCGTCGGGGTGTGGGAAAAGTACGCTGTTGCGGATGATTGCGGGACTTGAAGACATTACGGGCGGGACGATTTCGGTGGGCGATCGGGTTGTGAATGCCTTGCCGCCGAAAGATCGGGATATTGCGATGGTATTTCAGAGTTACGCGCTCTATCCCCATATGACGGTGTATGACAATTTGGCGTTTGGGCTTCGGCGCGCTGCAAATCCAGACGATCGGCAAATGCAGCCAATAACTGGTAAATCAGCTAAATCAGCGAAGGGGAAATCCAAGCCAACTCTTCACCCGTCCATCGAGACATTCTTGGTTGAATTCAGTCGTAAATTACCAAAAGGCTGGCAATACGTCACTGATCGGGAACGGGAAATCGATCGACAGGTAAGACTTGTGGCCCAGTCGTTGCAAATCGAAGGCTTACTCACGCGGTTCCCAAAGCAACTTTCTGGCGGTCAAATGCAGCGAGTCGCGTTGGGTCGGGCTATGGCGCGGAATCCTCAGGTTTTTCTGATGGATGAGCCATTATCGAATTTGGATGCAAAACTTCGGGCTGAGACCCGATCGGAAATTGTTCAACTTCAGCGAAAACTCGGAACCACTACCATTTACGTTACCCACGATCAAACCGAGGCGATGACCATGGGCGATCGGATTGCAGTGTTAAATAATGGCCAAATCCAGCAGCTCGCCACTCCATTAGAACTCTACAATCGCCCCATTAATCGGTTTGTTGCCGAATTCATCGGATCGCCGCCCATGAACTTTATTCCAGTGCAAGTTAAGACTCCCCTTTTGATTCAAGGCTTAGGGAATGAGGCGGGAAATGAATTTCGGATGACGCTAATGGAAAAATATGAACCGTTGTTAGCTGGCTATGATGGCCAGGACGTTCATTTAGGTGTGCGACCGGAGCATTTTAGTTATGGTGTTCCAGCTCCAAAAAATATCTCGATTCAAGTGGAAATGACGGAGGCTTTGGGTAGTGAAACTTATATTTATGGACGTTTGATTACTAATTCAGAAACGATGATGAATATAAATAGTAATACAAGTATCCCGATCGTCGCTAGAATGAGTGCCGATCGGGACATTCGGGTGGGAGAAATAGTATGGCTATCGATTGCACCTGATAAGTTACATCTGTTCGATCCAGGGACGGGACTGGCCATTCGCTAACTAAATAGACCAATTTAGTTAACCAACTAATTAACCAAACCAATTTGAGGCCATAAGGTTAGAGTCTTTAATGTTGGGAACTTCTTGTTCAAGAGACTGACCTCTCAAGAGTTGACTAATCCCTCGATGAATGGTCGTTTCAACATTCACCAGAATGGCGGTTGGCGATGCAAGGGTAAATTCAGGGCTGGTAATATCGACGCTGGTGTAAAGGCTGGGAACACGGTTCAAAACGTAAGCAACGAGTTCTTGACGACGATCGGGGTGAGCGAAAATTTGCTGATAGGGATGGTGTGGGTAGGTTTCTAAGACTTCGCTAATCTCTCGCTCGATAATGCTTTGAGTTTGGTTAATTAGAGTGTTCATTCAGATGCCTGAGTGTAATAAAAGCAGTGATTTAGTATGGTTTCCTCACACTTTTGATTATCATACGATCGACAATCAAATACTTGTCTAATACTTTTGATAGCTATGGGATCGAATTTCTAAATCCTACAATTCGATCCTGTATTCATAGCTACATTGGACGACAAGGAACCCAATTAATTCAAGGTTCTTGAACTCTATAGATCGTAGGAATAAATCGAATAGGTTCATCTCGCATTAGAACTTTGAATCTCAATTCAAGGTATCAAGTAAATATGAGGAACTTGTGAGGACTGGAACAAATTGAGTTAATTTTTGATCTAAATTGGAATCGCTAGATCATATGAATTACTCTATTCATTTTTGCTTTCCATCGTCTTCAAAGATAAATTTAGAGGGTGATATTTCTTTTTGCAAATCTATCAGAAGTGCCTGAAATTGTTCTCCATCATCTGCATTAAGCACGGCAGGATTCAGAAATCCCAATTCAATATGTTTAGCAATCTTGGAGGCTTTCATAAACCCGAATATTTCCAACGAGCCTGACAGCGTGTGGGCTTCCCGTTGGGCGGCTATTAAGCAACGACTTTCGGCGGTGGCTTGGAATTCTGGGTTAAGCAAGCTGTTAATGCCGATCTGGATCGTTTCGATTTGGAATTGAATGCGATCGTACGACTGCATCCAGACTTGTCGAATCATCGCTAGACTCGGTTCTGGATCAGTTTTTCGGATAGCTAGCGTGTCGGTGTTATCCAAAGACGATGTAACAGTAGAAATATCGGTAGTTTCAGGCGCAGTTTCAGACGTGATTTCAGGCGGATTCTCAGGTGAATTTACGACGGGGCAGGGCTGATCGGGTGGAGATTCTCCTAATCGATAGCCCATACCATAGACAGTTTCTATCGGATTATGTTCAATACCACCCGCCTTGAGTTTTTGGCGAAGTCCCTTGATATGGGTACGGACTGCTTCTTCGCTGGGAGCTTCAGGATAAGGCCAGAGTTTGTCTAGAATTACGCTGCAACTAAAAACCTGTTGAGGATGGCGTAGAAACAGCTCCAAGAGGGCAAATTCCTTTGGAGTGAGGGGCAATACATCCGAGCAATGCCGGACTTCTGCGGAAACAGGATTGAGGTGCAGATTTCCCCAATCAAAACAGAACATATCCGTCGCTGGAACATTCCGTCTTAAGAGGGCACGAATACGGGCGCACAATTCATCTGGATGGAATGGTTTGACTAAGTAATCATCAGCCCCAGCATCCAATCCAGTAGTCTTTTCAGACATTGGCCCTTCGTTTGCAATGATGACGATCGGGGTTTTAATAGAATGCGATCGGATACGACGACAGAGGCTAATCCCATTAAGCTCGGGCAACGTCACATCCATCACAATTAAGTCATATTGAGACTGTTTCAACAGTTGCCAAGCCCAATTAACATCTTGGACTGATTCCACAATGTAGTGATGCTGAGTCATAAGTCTCATAAGGACTGCAGCTATTATGTGATCGTTTTCGATCGATAATATTTTGACCATGAATTTATTGCCGCCTATGATTTAAAAAGTGATTTATGGGTGAATTCAACGTAATAAAACATCAGTGCTACTCATTTAATGATGGCACCGTGCTTTATAACTGTTCTAGACTATTTTAAATTTTCCAGATTTTAAATAGTTTACGGCACTATGAAATGCTTCAGAAATAACAACCACGTCTGAAACTCGATTGTGTTGTTTGATACAGTTAGAATTTTAATAAATGGGAGGTATAAAATTAGATAGCTTACTTATAATTTAGCTATTTTAGGTTTACCGTATCCTAAGAGTATAACTTTGTTTGTTAAGTAATTTAATAAGCAGAAAAATAAATTAAGGAATTGATAAATATCAAACTCTAGGTACCAATTTTTATTAATTGAAACATTGAGACTTTCCAAAAAAAAACCTCTTAATGATGAAAGAGGATAAATCAAAGTGCATAGATTTTATTTGTTTAGATCAACAGAGTAATACTAATTACTTCTCTTGCTTATTTAGAAGCTGTGCGATCGCGTTACGCTCAGGTGAAGGAGTGGTGGGAATTACCGATCGGGTATCCGTAATCAACCAGTCCAATGACGCTGCCTGAACATCTATTGTGGCCCCCGTTTTATCAACACAATAGCGACCAAATACTAGCTTATCTGCGAGCCTAGCTCCAGCTCCCAGACGTGAATAATCAAAAATAACGCTATTATCGACGGTCGCGCCACTGCAAACATGACAATTTTGTCCAATCATTGACGGCCCAATAATCGTCGCCCCATCTTCAATACAAGTCATAGAACCGATGTATACCGGACCCGTAATATTTACCTTGTCCCAATTTACAGAAACATTCAGTCCTGTATAAATGCCCGGTTTCACTTCCTTACCTGGCACCGAGACATTTTTAACTTCCCCTTTCAAAACCGATCGAATTGCGTGCCAATAGTCGGGCACTTTGCCAATATCCACCCACTCAAATTCCATAGGCAATCCATAGAATGCTGCACCCATTTCGACTAATTTCGGAAACAAATCTCCACCAATATCAAACTCTTGACCCGATGGAATGTAATTTAGGATTTCCGGCTCGAAGATATAAATTCCAGTATTAATGGTATTGCTTAGCGCTTCTTCCACGGACGGTTTTTCTTGGAAGGTCTGAATCCGTCCGGTTTCGTCTGTCACTACTACACCGTAGCTCGATACTTCCTCGCGTGGCACTGTTTTCATAATGATGGTTGCGATCGCCCCTTTTTCTCGGTGCCATTTCACCGCTTCTGTTAGGTCTAGATCAATCAACGCATCGCCGCACAACACCACAAATGTGTCATCAAAAAACGGATTAAAATCCTGAATCCGCTTCATCCCGCCCGCTGACCCAACGGCCTCACCCAGCAATTCTCCATCGACAATCCGGCCTTCAAAGGAGTAGCCAATCTGCACCCCAAAGCGCTGACCATCCCGAAAATAATCTTCGATTTCCTTGGCCAAATGGCTCACATTCACCATAATTTCGTCAAAGCCGTGCTGCTTTAACAATTCCAGCAAGAACTCCATGACGGGCTTTTGCAAAATCGGAATCATTGGCTTAGGGATCGTATACGTAATAGGACGAACACGAGTCCCTTTACCTGCCGCCAGGATCATGGCTTTCATAGAAATTCTCTCTAACCGTAGGTTCAATCAGTAATAATTAGCATAGTCAGGCGACTCCTAAGAAAAACTTCACACCTCTTTCTAGGAGAACCTCTATTCTAGAATACCCAGATTTACCTAATTTTTTGTTAGAGTAAAATCTATCCACCGAGAAATTCACCTAATCTCCGTCATTCTGGGAATAATTAGAAGAATCTCTTCAAATTCAATCGGCCAACACCATGGCACTGAGTTCATCTAAATTAAGATCTTTGATTTGGAGAAGGGTTTTGACTCGCAGATCTTGATAAAAAACGTCTTGAGACAGTTCGACTTTGTTTTGAGCACTCAACAATAGCAATGCCCAAAAAACCCCGACTTTTTCATGAGTTCTCTCATCCGTGACAATGTGCCGATCGAGTCCGGGAGAGTCTTGAGTGCGGGTCGTGAGCCAAAATTCCAACAGCAGATCAAAATCAATCCAATCATTACCCACCGATAATTCATCCCAGTGGCTCACAAAAAACTCTTCTAGCATCACCGCCATTTCGGTCAGGTTTTCTTGGTGAGCCAATTGTGCGATCGCTCGAATCGCTTGGGCACGACTTTGGGGTTTGGGCCGACGGACTTTCACCCTCGATCGGTTGCCATTGTCTTCTAAGGCCGATGCAATCACCTCAAACTGACTAATTAACTCTTCTAATGTCACGCGACGACGTTGGGGAGGTTGTGCTACGGCTCGACGTCGGAGTTGTTTTTCGAGATTGCGCGGCAACGATCCCGGACCCATCGGGTCATTATCTGCAAAATCTTCATCTAAAAAATCCTCAACAGGTTCATGGCGATCGCGATCGCTTAAACTATCTGCCTTCAACAAAATCAACATCGACGCATATAAAAACGCCTGTCCCGACTGAGAAAGATTCGCTTCGTATTGAGTTCGTTGGGTTGCCGTGAAGGGATTTAACTGCGCCAAAAAACGATCGATCACATCGATTACTTTGACATCCCAAGGATCAACTTCGCCCTTTTCAGCCAAGTCTATTAAAAAAGAAACCGCATCACGCGCAAGGGATTGGGTCATAGAACCGCAGGATTACCCAAAAATAATGCAATTTTCTAGTTCAGACTTTCTAGTTTATGCATTCTAGCAGAGGTTTTTCTGAGTGATTCATAGGCAATAGGAATTCGGGATATGGGAAACTAGACATCAATCAAGTTTTTATTATTTTTCGCCCATGAATACCGCCTTCATTACGATCGATCTTCCTATTCCATCCACGATCGTAGAACTTCACGCCACGATCGAAACTGCTCTAAAACATCACGGCGAACCCCTACGGTGGGCCATCACCCGCATCGAAAACGAAACTGCTCACATCGAAGCGATCGTCACTACCGCTTAAGACGGCTTTACTTTAGACCAATTTGTTTTGGACGCGGCCATTAAATGCGGACATGAAAAAGGGGAACCAGAATTCAATTCTCAGTTCCCCTTTTTATAGACTTAAGACTTTCTGAAGGGCAGGAAATTTAAGGGGATCAGGTGTCAATGATTACAACCTTGGCCTTTCAAAATACCTTCTTAAGAAGTTGTCTAAGCCGATTTATGCGACTGAATTACCAGGCTACATAGTTTATTGGATTACATAACGAGTCACGGCCAGAGAGCCTGCTAGAGCGGATGTCGCTAGGGAAACCAATGCTGAACTGAATACCCACCAAGCAGCACCAGCAGCAACTTTCCGGGTTTCGCGGACTTGCTTTTGGGTTGTATATTTGATGGCTTCAAGGCGTCTTTGCGTTTCCTGCTGAACTCGTTCGACTTGATGAATCACACTATTACGAGCCGATTCAACCTGGCCAATAATTCGGTTTGCATCGGCTTCGGAGATATCGTCCCGCGAACTCAATAGTGCTACCAACGTATCTCGATCGAAGTGTGTCAGACGATCGCTTAGGGCTTCTAATCCGACTTGTGGATCATTAAACAGTTTGCCAAAGTCTTGCTTGATTCCGTCATAGTTAAGCTCAGGGCGTTCCAAACTATTTAAGTAGGTTCGCACACTTTCAAATGCTCTATCAATGGTGGATTGAATGGCCTGTTGCACTTGCTGAATCTGATCTTTAACAGCCTTGAAATTGGCCTCTACCTGATCGGCAATATGATTGGCTTCTTCCTCCGTCATGTCTTTCCGTTGGGCCAACAGCGCTACAAAAGTCCCGCGATCAAATTGGGCCGCCCGATCGCCTAGGCTGGAAAGTCCCGCTTTCGGATCCTGGAGCAACAGTTGAAGATCTCGCTTAATTCCTTCTGGATTTAACTCTTCTTTTTGGGTCTGTTGCAGATAATTTTCTAGATTCGATTCAAAGTCAACGGCCTTTTTCTGAACCCGGTTCGCCAATCGTCTTGGGGCTTTGATGACGGTACGCAGACCTGATTGCACTTGATCAATCGTTTGATTGACTTGTTCTTCGGTTAGATCATCGCGCTGACTTAAGAGCTTGACTAGTGTTTCACGATCGACATGGGACAACCGCTCCTGCAATGCCTGAGTACCTGCTTTCGGATCATTGAACAACGTCTCCAAATCCCGTTTAATCCCTTCAGGGTTGAGTTCTTCAAGCTTGGTTTCTCTGAGATAATCCGCCAGCGCTTGAGTTGTCTGTTCATATTGTTCTTTAGCCTTGCCTGCCAACTCTCGTGGGGCTTGAACAACGGTATCGCGCACTGACTCCACTTGATCGAGTACTTGATTCACCTGTTCTTCGCTCAGATCTTGGCGTTGGCTCAAAAGCTGGACTAGAGTATCGCGATCGAACTGTGAAAGCCGATTTCGCAATGCATTGGCCCCGGCTTCCCGGTCATCGAATAGCAATTTGAAATCTCGTTGAATGCCTTCGGGATTTAGTTCTTCTTTGTGAGTGTCGCGGAGATAGTCTGATACTTTTTGACGAAGTTCTTGCGCTTTTCCTTGAAGCTGATTGTGTGACTCTTGGCCTTGCGATAAGACCCGATCGCGTGTCTGTTCGAGTTGATCAACAGTTTGGCCAACTTCCTCAATGTTCAGGTCTTGGCGCTGACTGAGCAACTGCTTCAGAGTCGGGGTATCAAACTGGTTGAGACGTTCACTCAAGACATCAAATCCCGCTTCCGGATCGGTTAGCAATGATCCAAAGTCACGGGCGATCGCGTCTGGATTCAAGTCTGCTTTAGTTGTAGACCGCAAATAATTCTCAACGTTCTGGCGAAGATCTTGCGATTGTTTTTGGGTGACTGCGGTCTGGGCTGCCGTCAGCACCTCAACCCGAATAGCATCAAACTTACGGGCTAAATCTTGAATCCTTGGGGGCGTCAAGTCATCTCGTAAACTGAGTACTTGGACAAAGTAGGCCCGATCGATCGCCGTCAACTCTTCCTGGATTAGACTTGGCTCAGCGGCATTATCGTAAATTACATCGCGGAATTCTTCGTTAGCATTCTCTTGGTTGAATCTCCAAGACGGTGAAAGCAACAAATAATCTTCTAAATCAGCCTGGATAATACTAAACGCTTTGGAGGCAGATTTTCCGTCGTTCTTAGTAAGACTATGATTAGAAGAAGCATTGGCGTTGCCCTGTGGGTCCAATACACTACCGCTCAATGTCCGTAGTTGTGATCCAATCTTCTCCACATCCACATCGGAGAGATCAACATTTTTCAAAACTTGACTTAGGACCGCTGTCGCGCCGAGTTGCAAGGCTCTGGTAGTTATATTTCCGTCAGAACCATCTTGCTTAGATGCTGATTTAACCAGTTCACTAAGCTGATCACTCAATTTACCTGATTTCAGATCTTGTGGTGCGGCTGACTTCAATTGTTGAATCAATTCTTGTGGATCGCTCGCATCTTTGGAATTAACTAATTTTTTCCAAGCAACTTCTAGCTGATCCGTGATGCGGTTAACATCTTTTTTTGAAAGATCGGTGCGACTGCTGACTAGTTTGGCCAACGTATCACGATCGACGTTTTTGAGGAGGTCACTACTGCCAATAGCACTAAAATCGACATTTTTAAATAGCCGCTCAAACTGTTCTCCTAATTGGTCAACATTCAACTGAGGCAACTGCACTTGATCTAAGGACCGTTGCAATGTAGTCCGAATGCTATCCGGGTCAAAGCCTGACGTTAACTCACGGCGGACAGCGGCAGTAACTTCTTCAGCCGTTGAAACGATTTGATTCTTCGCAAGATTTGCACCAAGAACTGCGCTACCCGTGCCTAACAATCCCTGAATTCCTGTGGTGGCGGTGCTGATAATCGATCCCATTAATGAACCCACAGCCGTCGATCCAAACCAAGTCAGTAAGGTAAAGAAAATAGCCCAAATAATAATGCCGATAATGGCCCCAATCATGGGACTTCCCACCAAACTTAGCTTGACCGCCAAGAAGGACGCGAAGAATAGGGCAATGCTAACGCTGATCAGCAGTCCTAACCCGACCTTCGTCTCAATTCCGCGAATGGTGTCCCCTAAATTTTCGTCAGAGTCATTTCTCTCTGTGGAACTATCAGGTCCGGCAATCACCGCGATCGCTAAATTGGCGAAGAGTAGTTGGAAGGCAATGGCCATAATTACTCCAGCTATCAGTGCCAACGCAAATTTGTCTCCGGGAAATATGAGTACGGAGCTATCAACAGGTACTTGTCCGACGATCGAACTACCAGCTAACGTGGCGGCACTACTACCAGATGGACCTAAAAGAAATGCGCCTGTTGTGACTAGAACAGAGGCTAAACCCATTGTGAGAATAAAGCTACGAAATTTGTGTGATATTTGCATTTCTTTGACTCCAAATATAAATTTTGATCGCTGCCAGATTAAGAATTAAAAAACTTTATAATTAAAAATGCACCGACTATATGACCTAAGCTCATTGAAGCTAAAAAGCCCGCTAAACTTATATTGTTTAAGAGCGCTCCAAGCGGACCTAGCGGCAGTTTTGGTCCAACATTGGGATAATTGATCGTGCGACTCGCAATGAACAATACCGATAAACAGGCTCCGATCATCACTAAAGAACGCGTCCAATTCCAAGCTTCAATAGGATTACTGAGAGCAGTTTGAGCTAAGCCTAATAATGATAATTGATTCATAATCGTTCCTCCTTATTTTTAATTAGAACAAGACCTATTTGTCCCACAGACTTTTTCACATTTAGTCTTGATTAGTTATTCTCAATCTTTCATGGGACTCAAAACCTAATAGCTTGAAACTTAGGGATATAAGCCTATTCAAAATACCGAATTTGTCCAAATAAAGTAAACTCTCAAAAGAGGGACTAGTGCCCCAAAAACTGCGTCGATATAGGTACTGTCAGCCAACGTTAGAGAGTGTTTTAAACGTCGAAGGTTGTAACCATTGAGACCTAATTCCCAATTGAGTCGTCGAAAGCCCACCCCTTTTAATTGGCCGAGTATCTCCAAAGGTAGTTGTTTGATTTTTCTGAGCGTGAATCAGGATTGGATTATTTATGCTAGAAGGGGGTTCAGGAAGCTTCTTTAGCTTAGAATGACTGGTTTATACGAGGCTGTTAAAAAGGGGAACCAGACTTCTAATTTTAGTCCTCCTTAATAAAGAGAGATCTAGGGGATTGAATCTTTTGATGCCAACGAACGAACTTCTTGAATGTCTTCTAAAACGCTAAATTCACCATCTAAATTCACTATTTTCCATGCTTCCTTACACTGTCATGCTCCTCGTCCCCACCGGAATTGGGGCAGCCATCGGCGGGTATGCCGGAGACGCATTACCTACCGCTAAAGCTATTTCTCAGGTGTGCGATCGGCTGATTACGCACCCCAATGTTATGAATGGTGCACAGCTCTACTGGAATCTGCC
>JAYUEU010000077.1:0-11486 GCA_043739065.1 Synechococcales cyanobacterium
GGATTCTCGACCGCTCCATTGGTCAGTCTCGGCTGCATTATGATGCGAGTTTGCCATTTGAATACCTGCCCCGCCGGAATCGCCACCCAAAACCCTGCACTGCGGGCCACTTTCGTCGGTGAACCGGAACATGCGGTGAATTTCATGAAGTTCATTGCCCAAGAAGTTCGGGAATTGATGGCAAAGCTCGGATTCCGGACCTTTAATGAAATGATTGGTCATACGGAAGTTTTGGAAGCTTCTGCGGCGGTCAGTCATTGGAAAGCGAAGGGCATTGATTTGTCCAGTTTGCTTTATCAACCCAATGTCCCTGATACTGTCGGTCGCTATTGTCAAACCAAACAGGATCATGGGTTGGCGAAGTCTTTGGATATGACTAAGTTGCTGGATCTTTGTAAAGGAGCGATCGAAAATGGTACGCCCGTGAATGCCAAAGATATTCCCATTTGCAATATCAATCGCGTTGTCGGAACCATTCTCGGCAACGAAATCACCAAAAACAATTGGTTAGGTTTACCCGAAGATACAGTTCAGTTGCATTTTAAAGGCAGCGCTGGACAAAGCTTTGGGGCGTTTGTTCCGAGGGGTGTGACCATGAGATTGGAAGGCGACACCAATGATTACATGGGGAAAGGACTCAGCGGGGGGAAATTGATTCTCTATCCCGATGCAAATTCCACCTTTGAATCAGATCAAAACATCATTGCGGGAAATGTGGCCTTCTATGGTGCGACGAGCGGTGAAGCGTATCTGAGTGGCATGGCAGGGGAACGCTTCTGTGTGCGGAACTCGGGGGTGACGGCAGTAGTGGAGGCGATCGGCGACCATGGCTGCGAATATATGACGGGCGGTAGAGTGGTGATTCTGGGTCAGACCGGACGTAACTTTGCGGCGGGTATGAGTGGCGGGGTTGCTTACGTATTGGATGAAGAAGAAGATTTTGCAACTAATTGCAATACTCAAATGGTCGGTCTTGAACGACTCGAAGATCCATCGGAGATAGCAGAAGTGAAGCAGTTGATTCAACAACATTACGATTACACCTGTAGTCCTAAAGCAAAACGCATTCTTGATGACTGGAATAATCAGTATCCCAAACTCGTAAAAGTGATGCCTCGTGATTATAAACGGGTGTTGCAAGCGATTAAGGAGGCGATCGATTCGGGTTTAAGCGGCGATGATGCCTTGAATGCTGCGTTTGAATCGAACACTCGTGCAGCGGCGGGATAGCGATTCCCCTAGCCTCCGTTTCAAGGGGGCTGGAGTTTTTAGTTAGTTTGAAATCAGTCAATTCATTAATCGGCAAATAATCATGGGTAAGCCAACTGGATTTCTTGAGTTTCTGCGCGAAACTCCTAATGAAACCAATCCGATCGATCGTGTTCATAATTGGGATGAATTCCATTTACCGATGGATGAGAGCCACCTTAAGCAGCAAGGTGCGCGCTGTATGGATTGTGGGGTTCCGTTTTGTCATACGGGTAATCTAATTTCTGGGATGGCTAGTGGTTGTCCCATTAATAACCTGATTCCAGAGTGGAATGATTTGGTCTATCGCGGATTGTGGCAGGAAGCACTCGATCGTTTGCACCGGACTAACAATTTCCCTGAATTTACCGGACGTGTTTGTCCTGCACCCTGCGAAGGCGCTTGCGTATTAGGGATTCACAATCCGCCTGTGACGATTAAGAACATTGAAAACACAATCATTGATAAAGGCTGGGATGAGGGCTGGATTGTGCCAAAACCGCCTTTAAAACGGACTGGAAAAAAGGTTGCGATCGTCGGTTCTGGACCTGCTGGGCTTTGTGCTGCGGATCAATTGAATCAGGCAGGGCATACGGTGACGGTGTTTGAACGGGCCGATCGCCCTGGGGGATTGCTGATGTATGGCATTCCTAATATGAAACTGGAAAAAGAACAAGTTGTGATGCGGCGGTTGAATGTTCTAGAGGCTGAGGGCATTCAATTTGTCTGTAATACTACGATCGGCCAGGATATCAAATCTGAAAAGCTGTTGAAAGACTATGACACTGTAGTGATTTGCACGGGTGCGACCAAACCGAGAGATTTACCGATCGAAGGTCGCAATCTCAAAGGCATTCACTTTGCAATGGAATTCTTAACTGCAAATACTAAAGCTGTTTTGGACAAAACCCAAGGTGCAGATTTCATTTCAGCCCAAGGCAAAGATGTGGTGATCATTGGTGGCGGTGATACTGGAACAGATTGTGTGGGAACTTCAATTCGTCATGGTTGTTCGACAGTTGGCCAACTGGAAATCATGCCAAGACCTCCCGAAACCCGAGCCGCGAACAATCCCTGGCCTGAATATCCAAAGGTCTACAAACTCGACTATGGACAAGAGGAAGCAGCGGCGAAGTTTGGGGAAGATCCTCGGAATTACACCACTACGGCGACTAAGTTTGAAGATGATGGTGAAGGCAATGTTAAAGCGGTTCATGTTGTCGATGTGAAATGGGAACGCAATGACAAAGGGCAATTTACCCCGGTTCATGTGGCAGGAACAGAACGTGTATTGCCTGCACAATTGGTGCTGTTGGCAATGGGATTCCTGGGTCCTGAGCAGCCTTTATTGGATGATTTGGGAGTCGATCGGGATGCTCGCAGTAATGTAAAAGCTGACCATGGTGACTTTTCAACGAGTATTCCAGGCGTATTTGCGGCGGGGGATTGTCGTCGAGGGCAGAGTTTAGTGGTGTGGGCGTTTAATGAGGGGCGCGGGGCGGCGAAGGCTTGCGATCGCTATCTCATGGGCAGTACCGATTTGCCTTAATGCCTTGTGATGATGACGTTGTATGACGTTCAATGCGATCGAGTTTATTTCGGTAAATTCGATCGCATTTTTATTGAGAGTTTAATCCTGGAAATCCCCGTCTGTCGTAATGGTTGTCCTATCGCTTGAAGCCGCGATCGTTCTTTTTTTGTTATCCTCAGTGAATCTAAATATCTTCACCGCCAACCCATGCTTCATTCCGACTTTCAGCACCGCCGTAATCAACTGCTTTCAAAAATTTCGGGCGGCACAGCAATCTTTCGAGCCGCTCCCTATGCCGTCATGCACAATGATGTGGAATACAATTTTCGTCAGGACAGTGCGTTCTACTACCTAACCGGATTCAACGAAAGTGATGCCGTCGCCGTATTTGCACCTCATCACGATGAACATAAATATATCTTGTTTGTCCAACCGAAAGATCGGGCCAAGGAAACATGGAGTGGTCGGCGAGTGGGCGTTGATGCGGCAAAAGAGTACTACGGTGCCGATATTGTTTATCCGATCGCAGAACTCGATGAACATTTGCCTAAGTATTTAGAAAAGGCCGATAAACTTTACTATCATTTCGGCATTGATCAGGCATTTAATGGGCGAATTCTTAAGCAGTATCAGATGGGTATTCGTCAGCACGATCGTAAAGGCACAGGTCCACTCAGCATTGAAGATCCGATGACGGTGATGAATGGATTGCGCTTACATAAAAGTGATTATGAATTGAGCCTAATCCGTAAAGCTGTCGAAATTGCAGCAGAAGCCCATAATCTTGCGATCGAAAAACGTAAACCAGGGTTGTATGAGTATGAATTACAAGCTGAAATAGAAATGCTCTTTCGACGACATGGCGGTATGGGTCCAGCCTATCCCTCAATTGTGGCTTCTGGCGTAAATTCTTGTATTTTGCATTATGTCGAAAACGATCGTCAAATGCAAGACAATGATTTGCTCTTAATTGATGCGGGTTGCTCGTTTGATTATTACAACTCTGACATCACTCGGACTTATCCCGTGGGTGACAAATTCACGCCAGAGCAGCGCATTTTATATGAACTTGTTCTGAAAGCTCAACTCGCCGCTATTGAAAAAATTAAACCAGGAAACCCTTGGAATGAGTTTCACGATATTTCGGTGCGAGTCATTACAGAAGGGCTAATGGAATTGGGATTAATTGTCGGTGAAATCGATGAGGTGATTAAAGAAGAGAAGTACAAACCGTTCTTTATGCACGGCACGGGACATTGGCTTGGGTTAGATGTTCATGATGTTGGCGGTCGGAAAACGGGCGATCTCTGGCATACGTTTGCTCCTAATCAAGTGATTACGGCTGAACCAGGCATTTATATCGGGCCTGACTTTGAACCGCTCGAAGGCCAACCCGCTATTCCCGATCGGTGGTTAGGCATCGGTATTCGGATTGAAGATGACATTCTAGTAACAACTGATGGTAACGAAGTCTTGACGGCAGCGGTTCCTAAAACAATTGAAGCTCTAGAACGTACGTAACTCGGTTAGTCAAACTATGCAATCTAGCCGTGAAATTTAACGTGAAATTTAAGATGTGACCTAAAAATAGCACCCCGAGTTTTAATTCAGGATGCCATCTTATTTTTACTTTTCTAAGGTGCCGATCGGAGTATCGTTACTAACCCCTTATATTCACGGGATTCATAGAAGTTCAATTTGTTCCAGCGGGCTTAGCTGCTTTATGTGGATGGTCGGCCCGATACTTTGCTATTAATGCTTTTTGCTCTGGAGTGTAGACGGCTTGCTCTTTTGCTTTAGCGGCTTCACGGATTGCTTTCAGTTGACTTTTTTGCTCTGGTGTTAGTGCAAGCTGCTTCCAGCCGCCCTTGCTGCGTTCTCCGCCTTGAGCACGAGATTCCTTCATGGTCTTGAGTTGAGCTTTTTGAGTATCAGTCAAAACAGCATTCATTTGAGCGTGGCTTTGAGTACGGATTTCCTTAAGCTGGGCTTTTTGGGGCGCCGTTAGGTTGAGTTCTTTCTGGAACTGTTTCCACTCTGCCGATCGTTCCATCCGATTGCCTGTCGGAGCTGCCTGCGCATTAGAATAAGCTGTAAATACAGGTGCCACTATAAGCATTGCACCTGTAGCGATCGAGAAAAACTTACGTGACAGCATTGAGAACTCTCTAAAAATCTTGTGTTCGTTTCTATACGCTTATCTTAGATGGAAGAATAGGCTATGTCCTGGGAGGAATGTCCCGATTGTACTGACTAGATCTAAGAGGATCTAGGACTATAGTCCTAAGGTTGATTTTTTAGGGAATTAATGTTTTTAATTTCCACCTTATAATCTAAGTGCTTGGTTTCAGTGGATTTTAAATTTTCTAAGAAAGGAATTAGAGCATACCTAATCCCTAATATGAATGCTCATATAAATTAGAATCGATCGCTACGGTTTGAATTGTAATCTAGTTTAATTTTTAGCTCAGACTACCGCATTGCACCCATAGTTTGTCGCCAAGATAGATCCTTTGAGAGAACAGTGAGCGCGCGTTCTTCCACCTCAGAAAATAGCTTTGAATCAATTAATTCTCGGAGCACTTGATACGTTAATTGTTTCGCAAATTGACCACCTGCTTGTAATAAATGACTATAGTAAATAAATTGCGATCGGCCATTTTCGTCACGATGAAATGAATGAATCTCCGCATCAGTCATCCGAATTACTGGGGTCTCGACCGGAACCACTAGGCGAGGAATCCCTTGAATACCATAGTACCCATCCATATCATTATCAAGACTACCAATTAAAATAGCTCCTAAAACAGTACGAGTTTCAACAATCAGGTCAGGCGCAAAAATCGGATCGGGTTCACTAGTAAGACGAGGACCGAGATTGTTAAAATTAGGATTAATCAATTGCGAATTATAAATGAGAGCAATCGTCTGGCGACCGTTAGATTCTTCAAGTTTAACAAATCTTCCAAACCTATAGTCATCAGGTTCTGGAGCATCTAGGAAGTCAGTTTTTTCATCAACTTGGACCAAGTAATCACAATGAGAGCTAGATTTAACAACTTTGCCGATGCGCATGGGACATTATTTATATAGTTCTATTGTTCTAGAGTTTACGGTGTAACCGAAAGAATTGCACAAGCTTGCGCCTGGAGTTTGCGCGAATACCACCATTCTCGTTGGGAGCTACTGAGCTTAATTGGGTTAAGCGTCAGAATTATTGGATCGCGGTTCTCTTGGCCCACTATTTCGACACTGTAGGACGGACTATTTTTCGTCCCCATATCGGGAGTAAACCGATTGCCAATCCGCCGCCAACTGGGTTCCTTGCCGCGCCATTCTATCCGACAACAAGGGTAGGGAAGCTGCTCACGATCGTATAGCCGACAGCAAGGGCCGATGATGCGGTAGGTAAATAGGCAACCGGGACTCTGGAACAAATGGCCCGTCGGTAACGGATGAGACTCAGAATCTCTTAGGTTGACTGGGGCCGGAAAGTGGGTGAATCGGGAAGGGTTGGGAAAATTCACGGTACAAAAATCTGGCGACAAGGTTTCGATTAGTGTACGGCAAATTTAACCGATCGGGGCACTAGATGTGGTGATTTTTTCGCCTAATATTTGAATTTCGATCTGAATATAGCGTGACGAAATCAAAAGCTACGTGGCATAAGGTCTTGTAGGGTAACGTGGAGTTTTAGGATTTCATCTAACACAATTACGTCCGGAGATTGGGTTGATGCATACACAGATGCATACACAATTGATTTGCTTGACTTGTTTGAAGATTATTTATACTTTCTATCTATACTTTGAAGGCATTTAGGAAATGGTGGTGGATTAGATGACGGATGGGTCTCGGGTTTGTGATTTAATCGATCGCGGTTTGGTTCCCTATAAGACGGCGTGGGACTGGCAAAAACAATGGGTAAACGATCGTAAGCAGTCGCCTGATTTACCTGATTTGCTATGCCTTTTAGAACATCCATCGGTGTATACCTTAGGTCAAGCATCAGACACAAGTTTTGTCCGGTTTGAACCAGGGGAGTATGATTTGTATCGAATTGAGCGGGGCGGCGAGGTGACTTACCATACACCGGGGCAATTGGTGGGCTACCCGATTTTGAATTTGCAGCATTACTGTCCCGATTTGCATTGGTATTTGCGACAGCTTGAGGAGGTGGTGATTCGGACGGTTGCCCATTATGGACTAATCGGTGTGCGACTTGAGGGGCTGACTGGCGTTTGGATTGATGGATTTAAGGTGGCAGCGATCGGGATCAAGGTGAGTCGCTGGATTACAATGCACGGATTTGCCTTGAATGTATGCCCGAACATGGAAGGATTTGAGCGGATTGTGCCCTGTGGGATTGTGGGTCGGCCTGTCGGCAGTTTGGTGCAGTGGATTCCGGGAATTACCGTGGCACAGGTGAGGCCAATTGTGATGCGAGCATTTGAACAAGTCTTTGGGGTTCGGCTCATTCTGACGGATGCAGTGACGGACAGCAAAACTCAGACAAATTTATAGCCTTGATTTTTGTACATAAGTTCTGTAGGATTCTCCTTCATGGAGATACCCCGATATCTCGACCAAAATACCGTAGATTAAATCAGCCAGAGCGTTAGAGAGTCGAATTATGGGTGCTGTGAAGGGTCGATCGCTTGCGATAAAACGCAGTCTAGTATTGGGGTTGATGACCCTATTCTTGATGGGATTGATAAGCTGTGGGAAGCAGTTATTGGGCAATCAGATCGATGTGACATTGGTCTCTTTCTCCGTAACGAAAATGGCGCATGAGGCGATCATTGTTAAGTTTGCTCAGAAGTGGAAGCAAGAGCATGGGCAGTCGGTGGTGTTCAAGCGTAGTTATGGTGCATCGGGGACCCAGACTCGGGCGGTGATTGATGGCTTAGATGCAGATGTTGTGCATTTGTCTCTTGGGCTGGATATGAAAAAAATTGAAAAAGCGGGATTGATTCAGCCGGGATGGGAAACTAAATTGCCGAATGATGCGATCGTGTCGAAAAGTGTAGCAGCATTGATGACGCGTCCCGGTAATCCCAAGGGCATTAATGATTGGAATGATTTGGCTAAGGATGGTGTGCAATGGATTACGGCGGATCCAAAGACTTCCGGTGTAGCACGATGGAATTTCTTGGCATTGTGGAATGGGCTGGTGAAGCTTAGTGGTAATGAGAATGAAGCAGAGAGTTTAGTGAAAAAAGCACTCAAAAATGTGCCTATTATGGCCAAAGATTCCCGCGAGGCTAGTGATGCATTTTTTAAACAAAGTCAAGGCGATTCGTTAATTAATTATGAAAATGAAGTGATATTGCTGCAGAAAAAAGGCGTGAAGGTTGAATATACAATTCCTAAGGTCAATGTTTCTATTGATAACCCAATAGCAGTCGTAGACAAGAATGTGGATAAACATGGAAATCGAGCTGTGGTCGAGGCATTTGTAGAATATTTGTATAGTCCCGAGGGACAGGAAGAATTTGCAAAGGCGGGCTTTCGTCCAGTGAATCCAGCCGTGGCACAGAAGCCGGAATATGTGGCGCGATATCCTGTTGTGAAATTAGCTATGGTGAAGGATTATGGCGGCTGGCCTGAAATTCAAAAGAAGTTCTTTGCGGATGGGGCAATGTTCGATCGCCTTCGCAATGAATCATAAGTTCATCCTAATTTCGAGTTAATTATTTGGGTTTCTCTATGAATTTATCGGTCTCAAAATCAATCCGATCGCAATCATTTCCCCTTCAAGTGTGGGCACAACTTAAAGCCTCGTCTTGGGCATGGCGAGTGACCATAGGCTACCTTCTTTTAATGTTGATACTTCCAATTTCAGCAATGTTTGCAAAAGCTGCAACCGTATCCCCCACTGAGTTTTGGGCGATCGCCACCAGCCCTGTTGCCTTGTCTACCTATGATGTGACCTTTACAACTTCACTGATTGCCGCATTAGTGAATGGATTATTTGGCACACTGATTGCCTGGACCTTGGTGCGCTATGATTTTCCGTTGAAACGGGTGGTTGAAGCCTCGGTGGATTTGCCCTTTGCCTTACCAACAGCAGTCGCCGGATTGACGATCGCGACGGTATATAGCAAAACGGGCTGGGTTGGCTCATTAGTTGCGCCCTTCGGGATTCAGATTGCCTTTAGTCGATTAGGAGTTGGGGTGGCGATGATCTTTATTTCATTGCCATTTGTGGTGCGGACGGTGCAGCCCGTACTACAGGAGATTAATAAAGACATTGAAGAAGCGGCTTGGTGTTTGGGTGCGTCGCCGTGGCAAACCTTCTGGAACGTCATTTTCCCACCTTTGTTTCCATCAATTTTAACGGGAGTGGCTTTAGGGTTTTCGCGGGCTGTCGGTGAATATGGTTCGACGGTGATTGTGGCCTCGAATACGCCCTTTAAAGATTTAATTACCCCTGTACTCGTCTTTCAACGTCTGGAGCAATTTGATGTGCCAGGGGCGACGGTGATTGGGGTGGTGATGTTGCTGATTTCGTTGGTAATTTTGTTCAGTATTAACTTATTACAAGCTTGGGGCCGTCGCTATGACCAGTAATCCACAACAATTAAATAAGTTAAATAAGTCATTGAACGATCGTAATCTAAAAAAAAGCTGGGTGCCGACAATTTTAATTGGCATTACTGTCTGTTATTTGGGATTGGTATTGTATATTCCAGCAGCGAATGTTTTTTATCAAGCCTTCCGATTAGGCACGGGAGCATTTTTTGAAAATTTGACGAAACCCGAATTTTTGTCAGCAGCAAGTTTGACGTTGATGTTAGCGCTGATTGCAGTACCGATTAATGTAGTGTTTGGGCTATGTGCGGCGTGGGCCTTGACGCGGAATCGTTTTTGGGGTCGATCGTTTTTGTTGAGTGTGATTGATTTACCTTTTTCAATATCACCAGTTGTTGCCGGGTTGATGTTGATCTTATTATATGGACGATCGGGTTGGTTTGGACCTTGGTTGAATGCTAATGATATTCAAATTATTTTTGCGTTTCCAGGAATGTTACTCGCTACATTGTTTGTCAGTATGCCCTTTGTCGTCCGCGAGGTCATTCCAGTATTAGAAGAAGCGGGGGCAGAGCAGGAAGAGGCCGCAGCGACACTAGGTGCAAGTGAATGGCAGACGTTTTGGCGTGTGACTTTACCGAATATTCGTTGGGGTTTATTGTATGGTGTGTTGTTGACCAATGCGCGGGCGATGGGGGAGTTTGGGGCGGTGTCTGTGGTGTCGGGAAATTTGAGCCAACAGACCCAGAGTTTGCCGCTATTTGTGGAGGAAGCATATAAGCAGTATCAAACGGAGTCAGCCTATTCAGCAGCGGTCCTGTTGGCACTTTTGGCGGTCTTGACGTTGGTGTTTAAGGAAATTTTAGAACGGAAAACTAAGTAGGGAATGGATGTAATGGTTATTTGACTATTCGGTACTAATTGACCAGAAAACGACAATGTTTCTCGATGTTAGATATTGTCATTAGATGTCGTGCGGATGAACATGAATTAGTCAGGATAACGGTAACGTTGCGATCGAGTATGATTGATTCATTACAATAGAATTTGTAGAGACGATCGCCATGACACTTACCCTAGCGAAATTGACTTTAGATAAGTATCAACAATTGGTGGAAACAGAATTACTATTTGCTCAACAGCGGCGATTAGACTAGGGAGAATAGAATGAGTGATTCAATATCTTTATGACAAAATGGCCTTTCTCTTAATCTGTCAAATATTAAAAAAAAGGCGATCGCATTCAAATTACGATCGCCTTTTTAAAATTTAACTCAGCAAATCACTATGCAACAGTTGACAGATCATTCTCTTCCTCAGTTTGTGACTGCGGACTGAATTGGAAAATCGAATACACAACATCACGGCGAATATTCACCATCATATCAAGGAAAATTTCATACCCTTCACTCTTGTATTCAATCAACGGATCTTTCTGACCATATCCACGTAAACCAACTGTTTCGCGCAAGCCCTCCATACTTTGAAGGTGTTCACGCCACAATGTATCAATGCGTTGCAGAATAAAATACCGTTCTACCTGCCGCATCAATCCAGGTTGCAACTGCTCAATTTCAGCTTCCTTCATGTCATAGGCCGTTCGGACCTGTTCATGCATAAACTCTTTGACTTCAGATAATGACAAATTGTTGAGTTGATCTGGTGTTAAGTCAGCCAAAAGATAAACGAATTGTTGAACCTTTGACACCAACTTTGCCAAATCCCACTCTTCCGATGGCAAATCAGGATCAATATACGCTTCAACCACATCATCCATCGTTCGTTCAGCGTATTCAATCACCAATTCTCGTAAGTCTTGCTGCTCCAAAACTCTGCGACGAACGGCATAAATTGCTTTACGCTGATTGTTCATCACTTCGTCATATTCAAAAACCTGTTTACGAATGTCGTAATAGTAAGTCTCAACTTTTCGCTGAGCATTCTCCAATGATTTAGTCAGCATCCCCGATTCAATGGGCATATCCTCTTCAACCCGGAACGCATTCATCAACCCCGCTACCCGATCGCCTCCGAAAATCCGCAATAAATTATCCTGCAAACTCAAGAAGAACTTCGTGGTTCCCGGATCTCCTTGTCGCCCTGCCCGCCCACGCAACTGGTTATCAATTCGACGAGACTCGTGGCGCTCGGTCCCAATGACGTGCAATCCACC
>JAYUEU010000078.1:0-15127 GCA_043739065.1 Synechococcales cyanobacterium
TCTTCCTTGCTCGTTCACTATCACTTTGAAGAGCCTGGAGGACTATTAAGACATGGCAACTAAGTTTCCAAAATTTAGTCAAGATCTAGCTCAAGACCCAACCACACGACGAATTTGGTACGGAATCGCAACCGCCCATGACTTTGAAAGCCATGACGGAATGACAGAAGAGAAGCTTTACCAAAAGCTGTTCTCGACTCACTTCGGTCACTTGGCAATCATCTTCCTGTGGGCATCGGGAAGTCTGTTCCACGTCGCATGGCAAGGGAACTTTGAGCAGTGGATTCTTGACCCGCTGAATATCAAACCGATCGCTCATGCGATTTGGGATCCTCAATTCGGTAAGGGCGCGGTTGATGCGTTTACGCAAGCTGGAGCTTCTTACCCGGTTGACATCGCGTATTCCGGTGTTTATCACTGGTGGTACACGATCGGGATGCGCACCAACCAAGACCTGTACTCAGGCTCCATTGGTTTGTTGATCTTCTCGGCAGTGCTATTGTTCGCGGGCTGGTTGCACCTTCAACCTAAGTTCCGTCCGAGCTTAGCTTGGTTCAAAAACAACGAGTCTCGTCTGAACCACCACTTAGCTGGTCTCTTCGGCGTTAGCTCCTTGGCATGGACGGGACATCTCGTTCACGTTGCTATCCCCGAATCTCGCGGACAGCATGTGGGCTGGGACAACTTCATGACCACCTTGCCTCACCCTGCTGGTCTTACTCCGTTCTTCACGGGTAACTGGGGTGTCTATGCTCAGAATCCTGACGGAATGGACCAAGTGTTCAACTCCTCAACGGGTGCTGGGACTGCAATCTTGACCTTCCTGGGCGGGTTCCATCCTCAGACTGAGTCCCTGTGGCTCACTGATATGGCCCATCACCACTTGGCGATCGCAGTGATCTTCATCATTGCGGGTCATATGTACAAGACCAACTTCGGAATCGGGCACTCGATGCGCGAAATCCTGAACGCACACAAACCCCCATCGGGCAAACTGGGCGCTGGTCATACGGGCATTTTTGACACCGTCAACAACTCGCTGCACTTCCAACTTGGCTTGGCGCTGGCATCCTTGGGTGTCGTCACTTCTGTAGTTGCGCAGCACATGTATGCAATGCCTCCCTATGCATTTATTGCTAAGGACTTCACCACAACGGCAGCGCTATACACCCACCACCAATACATCGCTGGTTTCCTGATGGTTGGTGCGTTTGCTCACGGTGCGATCTTCTTCGTCCGTGACTACGATCCCGAGGCGAACAAGAATAACGTTCTTGCCCGCGTCTTGGATCACAAAGAAGCCATCATCTCTCACCTGAGCTGGGCATCCCTATTCTTGGGCTTCCACACGCTGGGTCTGTACGTTCACAACGACGTTGTGGTTGCGTTTGGAACGCCTGAGAAGCAAATTCTTGTCGAACCTGTTTTTGCCCAATGGGTACAAGCAGCATCCGGTAAGGCACTGTACGGTTTTGGCACACTTCTGTCTGATCCCAACAGCATCGCTTATACCGCCTACCCAAACTACGCTAACGTTTGGTTACCTGGTTGGTTGGATGCGATCAACAACGAAGGCAACTCATTGTTCTTGAGCATTGGGCCTGGGGATTTCCTGGTTCACCATGCGATCGCATTGGGTCTGCACACCACCACCTTGATCTTGGTTAAAGGCGCTTTGGATGCTCGTGGTTCCAAGCTGATGCCCGATAAAAAGGACTTCGGTTATGCCTTCCCTTGTGATGGTCCTGGACGCGGCGGTACTTGCGATGTCTCTGCATGGGATTCGTTCTACCTATCCATGTTCTGGATGCTGAACACGATCGGTTGGGTTACGTTCTACTGGCACTGGAAACACCTTTCAGTTTGGTCTGACAACGTTGCGCAATTCAACGAGTCCTCGACCTACTTGATGGGCTGGCTCCGGGATTACCTGTGGCAGTACTCTGCTCCATTGATTAATGGTTACAACCCCTACGGCACCAACAACCTGTCGGTTTGGGCGTGGATTTTCCTAGGCGGTCACCTTGTGTGGGCAACTGGATTCATGTTCTTAATCTCCTGGCGTGGTTACTGGCAAGAGTTGATCGAAACCTTGGTCTGGGCACACGAGCGGACTCCTCTTGCGAACTTGGTTCGTTGGAAGGATAAGCCAGTGGCACTCTCCATCGTTCAAGGTCGCCTTGTTGGTCTTGCACACTTCACGATCGGTTACGTCTTCACCTATGCTGCGTTCTTGATTGGCGCAACGGCTGGTAAATTCGGCTGATGACTAACTTTCTGAGTTAGTTGAAAACCCTCCCAGTTTGGGAGGGTTTTTTATTGGAGACTATTTTGGTGTGAGTCTGGACAATATCAGCCACAATATTGGAAGCGTTGAATTTTAAAGTGAGGATCTAATGTCTAATGCAATGGGTGCAGTATTAGCTGCGATCGCGGCAGTGGTTGCGACATTTGGATATATTTTATTTGGAAAGCCTAAAGCTGAAGAGACTCGGACTGTAGCGCCAACTGAAAAAGTACTGGAGCCGACAGTTTCAGTGCCCAAATGGGTCGAGCCGTCTATTCCAGCACCGATCGCAGATGCAAGCGTTGATCCTTGGGATGATGCACCTAATCCGACAAGTACGGGGGCTTTGACGTTAGAAACCGTGGAGCAAGTTGAGGGATTACCTGATAAAGGAGCCTCAGAGGATATTCCTGTCAAACTCAATTTAGATGATGCGACCCAAGTGAATGAGTCAGATCAATCTTTGTTGAAGATTAGTACGGCACGATATGCGGTTTCATCCGTTGAAGAAAGCCCGGTTCAATCGCAAGTGTTTGTCGCAATTCGGGATCCAAACTGTCCGTCCCTAGAGTCACAGGAGCTAAGTCAGCAGATTTTGGCATGGGGAGAATCGGGGACAGCGGAAAATTTGAAAACAGTGTTGAGTTATGCACAAAATCCAGAGGCGGTGATTCGACGTTATGTAGCGGTGGCGATCGGTCAGGTGGCGACGAAAGGGACGATCGGGTCTGAAATTCAATCTGCGGTTCCGGTTTTGGAAACATTAACTCTAGATTCAGATGCAAAAGTTCAGAAAATAGCGGCAAAGTCTTTGAAAGTAATTCAGGGATAAGGGAATTTATGATTGAAGAGACATCAAAAGTTAGAATGAAACACCATCGGAAAATTTCAGCATTACCGTTCCAGGTTTTCCTGATTTTGGAATAACGATTTCGGTAGGTCGATCGCAAATCAAACAGAGATCTTCAAAGGTAAAACTCCATTGTCCTTCTTTAGCCCAAGTTTGCAATAGTTTCCATTCAGTATCAAACGATTTACCATCAATCAATCGCCCGCGTGCAAAATCATAATAGGCATAGACTGCCATTTCTAATTTAGGAATTGTTTCTACGCCTATTTGTTCTGACAAGTCTTCATAAAGGCCATTACTGAATTCACAGAGAGGCGAGTTCATAAAGTAATCATGTAATTCAATTCGCAACGATCGGGCAACTTCAGCTCGAAATGATTTATTGATTTTATGACGTAGTTTTCGCAAAAGATAGCTAGGCGTATATAGCGTTTTTTGGCTGGCAAAGTGAGCGATCGCAGGCGGATGAGGACTATCGAAAAAGATGATTTCTGGTTTTGGTTTATTGGCGTAGGCGTAAATGGCTTGAATCGTTTTTTCAGCACGAGGTCGATTGATTCGTTCAGTCGATTTCGCAATCTTTTGCCATTTCGATCGATATTTCGCCAGTTGCATTCGGTCTTCTGGCGTGAGAACCAACAGCTTTTCTTTTTTTGGCTTTTCCCCAATCATGCTTAGGTCTATCATACGATCGCAATCTATGTGGTCTATTTTGAATTTTACCGCACTGGTGCAATTTAGGATTTGACGATCGTTCATCTATTGTGAAGCATTAGGCTACGATGGCGCGTTAGACGGACGATCGATTTAGCTTAGGGCTTTCTCCTACCACGTTGGGGGAATTCGTAATAATTTGAGCGATCGTATTAAACGGCTTCTAATCAAGTCAACTATTAGTGAATTGAGAATTTAATATTTGTCATTTATAAGTCCTATACGATCGCGCGCAGGCGGTGTAATCCCAAAATTCAGCAATTGGGTTTCAATGTCGCGGAGTAGTGCAAAGTCGGCCTCAGGTAATGCTTGGGAGGGAAATACTGAATGATGTTCTAAAAACGAGAAAGCTTGCCGAAATTCTATGGGTCCAGCAACGATCGGGGCGTCTAAATGACAACCAATAATCCGAATAAACGGCCATTTCATCACCCGATCGGCCCAATCCAAAACTTGCTGCGGATCCCGATTTAGAATTAATTGCTGCAAAATAGGAGCCACAAACAATCGTCCCCCTGCCGAAAGTGATTCAAAAGATGCCTCCCAACCCAATTTCCAACGAAAGGGATAAAGTCCAAAATAAGAACGCGAGGCTAAGTTTCCGGCCTGTTTTGCGTCATTCCAGGCTAAGCCTAAATCTGAAATATCTAAAGCACTAGGTCTAAAATAAAAGGAAAATAATGCGATCCGTTTCCAACCTTTCAATCGCATTTCAGGGGTGTCCTCAATCAAATCAGCGGCATGATCTTTGGCATGATAAAGCAATGCAGTAGGGTCCAGTTGAATGACATCCGGTGGGGTCTCGGGGACTGATAAGATTGAATCAGTGACGAGTAAGGTTTGCGATCGAGTATGAAAAAATACAACTTCTTCAAATGGTCCAATCCCTAAATTAATCGGACCTAAAATCGCATAGTCAAATTCATCAGCAAATGGGGTGTCTTGACTCGACTGCGGTAAGGTTTGCGTTCGTCCAATCGGCAATCCTAACCACGACAAAGGCAATCGGATTGGATAGCTCCACTGACTCGGAGAAACATACACTTGAGCATTACGAAATTTTCGGGCAAATGGTCCGACAAATACTTTATGTTCTAGTCCAGAAACAGTTGGGAGAATGATATATTTCACATCTCCATACTGCTTCACCAAGTCATCCATAAATTCGATACATTCTTTAGTCGGGGCGATCGGGGCATACACCAACAATCCGCCCTCATTCAGCCGCACCACGGTCATGCGAATGGGAGTTACGACATAGAGAATACCCTGCAATTGTTCTAGAACCCAAATGTCGCCGGGCACAACTTCACGACACAGGGTTTGACGCTGACTAAAGGGATAAATAGGCAGCATCCACCAAAAGTTCCAAGCCCAATCCGATCGGGGGCGTTTTTTATCTTGCATCACGACACTAACCTCAGCCATTCACCTACTCAATAGTGTCGCATTAGTTGTATCGAATTAGGTATGTCCCATCAGTAGCCTTACAGATTTACGGTAGTGTTTTTATAGGATTTAGTCTTAGAATTGCTCTAGTCGCTTCTTGTGAGCTTTGCAATCGGGGTTAATGTTGAGAAAAATTGAGACAACATGACTAAATACAAGATAGTAAGAAAGTCTCGGGATAATGCCCAAGAGATATCCCACAACCCTCTAGGCATCTCGCCCTATGAGGTGGACGTACGGAAAATTTTTCCCTAATAATAGTTATGTGCCAAAGCGAAAATCACACTACGATCGGATGTCATCGAGTCGCTCTGCAGATGTCATCGAGTCGCTCTGCAATTGACAACAAAAACTATCATGCGATTTGTTATGTTCCCACCAAACCAATGCATATTCTGTAATTCCCCATCGGCAGTCTTTACGACGATTGAACACATTGTGCCTGAGTCATTGGGAAATACCGAACATACACTTCCTATCGGCGTTGTCTGTGATTCATGCAATAACTACTTTGCCAGAAAAATTGAAGGACCAATACTAGACTCTGATTTTTTTCGGCAGGCACGCCACCGTAATCGTATTCCTAACAAACGAAAGCGTATTCCGATTCAGGAAGCAATCGCTTTTCCCTACATGTTTCCAATTGAAATGGGCTTCACCCGTGATGGTATGAAATACATCTGTTCAACCGACGAAGCGCATAATGAAGATTTTGAGAATCTGATCCAACGACAACTTCTGCGCTCAGCAGTATTTCCAGTTGCGCACCCACCGGAGGAACGAATTTTCTCGCGATTCTTGCTAAAAATGGGCCTAGAGGCACTGGCAGCACGTATGCTCACTGTCGAAAACGGCATAAAGATCGACCACATTGAAAATCCCGTCCTTGATGAAGCACGACTGTTCGTCAGGTTCGGCATCGGGCCAAATATTTGGCGCTATCATGAGACTTGCCTTTACGATGAAGCTCAGAGATTCTTTGACCGCGATGAACCGTATGACATTCCACACGAGTACACATTGCTCTACACAGATGAGCAAGAAATGTACTTCATCGTTGCTATATTTGGCGTGCAATACTCAATCAACTTGGGCGGCCCCGAAATTGACGGGTTTCATTGTTGGCTTACATCGCACGACAACGCAAGCCCACTATACCCAACTGGCACATAACAAAAAATGCATCGGAGCTACCTTTCAGCCTCAAACTGGAATCAATGTTGCTGGTAGCAGGTCATCGAGCCGTTCATCGTTTTGGGGCACATAGCCTTACAAAAGACCTCTTAAAAAAGACCTTATGATGAAAGATGTAATCAATCAAAGCGGTAAACCTAGGATTAACCAACAACTTAAAGTCTTGGGGGTAGAACTGACATGACCATGATGGCGATCGAACTACCGATGGAAAAAATTGCTGAATTTTGTCATAAATGGCAGGTAACAGAATTTGCCCTATTTGGTTCTGTCCTGCGCGATGACTTCCGCCCCGACAGCGATATTGACGTGATGGTACAATTTCACCCAAACGCTCATCCCACCTTCAGCAGCCTGGATCAAATGGAAGCAGAACTCAAAACTGTTTTCCATCGAGATATTGATATGATTACCCGTCAGGGCATTGAAACCAGTCGTAACTACCTACGCCGCCACGAAATCCTTTCCACCGCCCAGGTGATTTATGCAACGGGATCTGCAATTCCTGCTTGATATGCTGCAATCCGCAGAACTGATTATGACCTACACGGCTCAATGCTCAAAAGATGCATTTATTGACAATGTACAGCTTCAAGATTCAGTAATTCGGCGGCTCTTGGTCATTGCCGAAGCTGCACGACGGGTTTCAGAGGTCACTCGGCAGACATTACCGAATATTTCATGGCAAGAAATCAATGGAATGCGAAATCGATTAGTGCATGAATATGATGATATCAATCTCAATATTATTTGGGATGTAGTTCAATTTGAAATACGTCCTCTAATTGAGAAATTGAAACTTCAAATTCCTCCTGAACCTTAAGAACGATCAAATCAACGTGGCAATTCTCCATATCGAACTAGTAATTTTCTTAAGGAGTCTGGGGTTGAGCCACCGCAGGCTTATCGGCATCCGCTTGAGGAGTCTCAGTTTGAGGAATCTCAGCAGCCCGCAATTGGGTTTGGCTAAAGGTTTGTAAGGCCGTACTCCAAACCAAATATCCGGTCGGATTCAAATGCAATCCGTCGGTAGTCAAATCCGATCGCAACATTCCTTCATTATCGGAAAACAAAGGATTTAAATTCAAAAATAGAACCTGTTCTTCTTTAGCAATCGTGGCTAGTTTTTGATTCAATTTAAAAATGTGTTCATTGGACACCGCCAACAACCGATCGCGTTCTGCCACCGTCATAGACTCACCACCATGGGGCAAAATCGATTGGATAACCACTTCAGTATCAGGATGTTTTTGCTTCAAAGTGTGAACCATAGTGCGATAGTTCGTCAGCAAATCTTCATCCGAAACACCCGACTTCAAATCATTAATTCCAGCCATCACTAAAATAGTCTGAGGCTTAGTTTCATCCAGAAAACTCAGGCGTTTCAACATTGCAGCAGTGGTCTCACCCGACATCCCTTGATTAAGCCAACTCCGATCGCTCGGCAACTGCTCCGGTGGGAACCACAAACTTAACGAGTCACCCAACAACACCGTCAGCCGCTCAGGACTTTTTACCGACACTGCTATTGCTTCCTGTTTCAACACATCCAGCCATTGGTCATAGCTCAATACCGTGCGAGCCGTTTCAGGGACAGCTACCGGAACACTCGGAGCTACAGGCTCAACGGACGGGATAGCATTAGGCCAAACTTTGGCAATCAAAGGCGAAATACGGGGATTATTGATCAACCGCTTTGTCAGATCGGGATGGGTTGCCAAAATCGAAACACCCAGCAACAATATGCCATTCCCGGCAATCAACAGTGACGCCCACACTGGCAGACGCTTACGGCTTTTCACGACGGCCACACTATCCACAGGATTACTCTCGGTTGCCTTATCCGAAAAGATAGACTTTTTGCCTGGTTTTAGGTTCAGTTGCTGAGTCATCGCCATCTGTTTATAAATTCTCCCTCAATCTAGCAGACGATCGCAGATTTAGGGTGAGCAGCCTAAAAAATTCTATAGGGTGCGCTGTGGGTAGGGGTGGGGCTAGCGGTTGACGGAGTGGAATCCAGGACGATCGATCGACAGACAAAATTATGGGAAACCACAAAACAGTATATTAAGATAAGTAATAAATTGTTAAGTCAATGTTCTTAGGCTGTCTAGCGGGGGTGGGTTATGGTGTTCGCGCAAGAATCAAAGACACAAGGTAATGGTCTGCAAGATGTTGGTTTGCTAGGCGGATCTGATCCATCTAGTTTTGATCCGAAAGAGGCTTGGTATCCGGTCTTTTTTCTGCGGGACTTAGAACGAACGACCCCGAATGCTTTTACATTGCTTGGAATTGATTTAGTGATTTGGTGGGATCAGGCTAGCAACAGTTGGCGGGCCATGCGGGATCAATGTCCCCATCGCTTAGTGCCATTGTCTGAAGGTCGGATTGCAGAGGATGGATTGTTGGAATGTCCTTACCATGGCTGGGCGTTTACCGGAGACGGCAAGTGCGATCGGATTCCGCAACAAAACGAGGACGATCGGGCTAATCAAGCAGCGCGGGCTTGCATTCCCGTGTTCGCGACGTCAGAATCTCAAGGCTTATTGTTTGTCTATGGCGGGGATTTTGCGACCGCTTCTCAAGTTCCGATTCCAACGATCGCGCCTTATGACAGCACCAATCCAGCTTGGGTTTGTATGACTATTTCGCGGGATTTACCCTACGATGCCGTGACCTTGATGGAGAATGTACTGGATGCGAGTCATTTACCCTTTACCCATCACAAATCTGTAGGAAATCGCGTCAATGCGGCTCCCATGGATTTAGAGGTTGTAAATATGGGACGAAATGGATTTGTGGGACATTGGGCGGAAGGACCACGCAAGGGTAAACTCGGGGCACAGGATACTATTTTTGTTGCGCCGAATTTGATGTGGCATGATTTGACCTCAAAGATGTTTGGTCGGACGATTACAGCAGTCTATGCAACGCCTACGCGCAAGGGTGAATGTCGATTATTTGCGATGTTTCCATTTCAGTTTTCATCGCCAATTCCACAGTTTTTTATTAAGTGGACCCCGAATTGGTATTCCCATATCAATCAAAATTCAATTTTAGAAGATGACCAAATCTTTTTACATTGGCAAGAACGAGCATTGAATCAAGCGGGCGGTAGCGATCGGTTTTCTCAGACATTTTATTTGCCGACAAAGGCCGATCGGTTTGTGTTTGAATTTCGACAATGGTTTTCGACGTTTGGCGCAGATCCATTTCCAAATCAACCATTGCCAATTCGTCAATCCCGAGAAGCATTACTCGATCGCTACCATTCCCATACCAAACATTGCAAAAGTTGCCGAACTGCATTAAAAAACATTGTGATTTTGCAGCGCGTGATAGCAGCATTAGGCGTGATCGCATTAGTATCGACGACGATGGTACCGACCATGGGGATTGCGGCATTGGCGATCGGTTTGATTTGGTACAAACTGAATGATTTTAAAGAAGGCTACTACCGAGGTCCAGCAATTCCAGCACGTAATCGAAAGTAAAAATTTTAGAATCAGTTAATAAATTCTGAGCTAACTGTGATCTGCTGTGTGAGATGAGATATAGCAGTAGTCCATTGTGATACGATCGAATGACTGAACAACGAACTGAGCGACAATCTGGATTGATTGCAATGGCGAAAAAAGGAAACGATCGGGCAGACCAAGACAGTCCTTGGAAGCTGATTCTACGACAATATTTTCAAGAGGCAATTGAACTCTTCTTTCCCACGATCGCTGAACAAATTGATTGGACAATTTCAGTAGAATTTCTTGACAAGGAGTTCCAGCAACTCACACCTGATTCAGAAATTGGCAAACGGTTTGCAGATCAGCTAGTCAAAGTATATCAAACAGGTGGAAATTCAATTATCCTTCTGATTCATCTTGAAGTACAAGCAGAACCGGAAGACATCTTTCCAGAACGCATCTTTACCTATCTAGTTCGGATATTTGATTATTTCCATCAACCTCCGATCAGTCTGGCGATTCTTTGTGACTCCGATCCAAAATGGCGACCGAATCAATATGGTTTTACAACATTTGGGAGTTCTCTACAATTCAATTTCACTTCGGTCAAATTGTTGGATTATGCAACGCGATGGGAGGAACTGGAAGCGAGTCAGAATGTTTTCGCCACGATCGTGATGACTCATTTGAAGGCGCAAGAGACAAAACGGAGTCCAAAACGACGAAAAGAGTGGAAGCTAGCTTTGATAAAACGCCTCTATGAACGGGGTTATGACCGATCGGCTATACTGGGCTTATTCACGTTTGTGGATTGGATTATGATATTGCCAGAAGCTGCAAAAGTTGAATTTTGGCAAGAATTGAAAATCTATGAGGAGGAGCGTAAAATGCCCTACATTACCAGTGTTGAGCAGATTGGTTACGATCGCGGTCAGGTAATCGGATACGATCGAGGAGTCGAGGCAGAAGCCCAACGATCACGAGAACGATTATTAGAAGCTCAACGATCATCGCAAGAACGATTATTAGAAGCTCAACGATCGCTCCTTATTCGACAATTAACCCGAAAAATTGGGTCTATGCCTGTTAATACGATCGATCGTATCAATACCCTACCGATCGATCAACTTGAATTCCTGGGTGAAGCGCTATTAGATTTTGAGTCGATCGCAGATCTAACCATTTGGCTAGACCACCAGAAGTAAGCCCGATTGTATTTGTTCAATATTCTGAGGAACGAATTCACTAAATGTGATCCCCACAGTGAGACATCATCGATCGCGAAGTCTGAGATACTTGAAAGTATAGAACTGTCCTAAACAAAATCGTCCCATGGCTTCCTCTTTCAAGCTTCGATTGTTTTTTCTGTTTGTCATCGCCGTTGTTCCCATAGGTATGGCCCTACAGAGCTGCAGTCAATCCAATGGTTCTAATAAATCCGCATCCCAAATTAACTTAGAAGGCTATAGAATTAGCGAAGGGGATGTGGCTCTGTTTCCTGGGGACGGAACATTTGCAAAAGTCCAAGGCATGGAAGCCTACGGGAAAGGGGATTATGCGACCGCCGCAACACTATTTGAACAATCGCTTCAACAACGGCCCAACGATCCTGAAGCCCTAATTTATAAAAATAATGCGAAAAACCAGATCAAAAAGAATCCACCATCCCTCAAACTAGCCGTTAGCATTCCAGGAGAAACCGCTGATGGCAGTGGCTCTCGGGAAATTCTTAGAGGTGTAGCTCAAGCTCAAGATGAGATTAATCGGGCAGGGGGCATCAATAACCGATCGTTGAGCATCGTGATTGGCACCGACAACAATGACATCAAAATTGCCCCGAAAGTCGCTGCCTCGTTTGTATCTCAAAGCGACATCCTAGGCGTTATCGGACATGTAGCCAGCAGCAGCACCCTAGCAACCGTAGAGACCTACACAAAAGGGGAACTAGTGGCCATTTCGCCCATCAGTTCTGCGGTTCAACTCTCAAACAAAAGTCCCTATATTTTCCGCACCGTTCCCAGTGATTCCATGGCAGCCCGATCGCTCGTGGATTACACCGTGAACACCCTTAAGCGTAAGAAAGCCATTGTTTATTTCAATTCTAAAAGCGACTACAGTAAGTCTCTCAAAAGCGAATTTAGTACCGCAATCTCCCAGGAAGGGGGAGAAGTCGTCACGGAATATGATCTGGCGCTCAGTAGCTTCGATGCCCAAGAAAGTTTGACCACTGCAAAACGACAAGGCGCAGACGTGATCATGCTCGCCAGTGATACCGATAGTCTGGCTCGGGCTTTCCAGGTGGTACGGCTGAATGAATCCCGGTTGCCGATTTTGGGCGGGGACGACGTGTACTCTCCCCAAACCCTCGAAGCTACCCGAGCTACGGGAGAAAATATGGTGGTTGCGGTGCCTTGGCATATTCTGAGCAACACCTCTAAAATGTTTGCTGCCCGATCGCGTAAACTCTGGGGCGGTGATGTGAACTGGCGGACTGTTACGGCTTACGACGCTACTCAGGCACTCATTATAGCCCTCCAAACAAACACTACTCGTACAGGCATCAAGGACGCGTTAAGGGCACCGGGATTTTCTGCTGTAGGGGCATCTAGTCCCGTGAGGTTTCTGGCATCGGGCGATCGGACGGCTGTGATTCAACTGGTTAAAATTGTAAAAGGGAGCCGATCGAACTATGGCTACGATTTTATGCCGATCGAGTTAACCTCACCACCATCGAATACTTACCTGAAGGATTTTAAGCCGGCTAATTAATCCTCATCCCATTCTTCCCAATCCTCATCTTCATCCCAATTCACTTCCTGACGATTTTCGTAATATTGGGCGAGATCGGCTTGGCTGATGGGATTTTCTGTTGGATTTGAGAAAAATGCTTTGACCCGAATGTAACGGCGTAATCCGTCAGCGCCCGCATCTTCTTGGGTTGCTTCTTGAAAATCTTGCGGAAACGTTTGAGTAATCTTTAACCAAGCATCAATTAGGATTTTGGCAATTTCGTCCGTTGGGGCGGTGTCGTAGAGATTTTCTAAGGTTTCGAGAACATCAATAGTCTGGAGAAGTTCGGGCGTAATATCGGAATCAATCATACTCAAACTTCTCCAAATCATCTTTAAACCATTAGAACGGAATTTGGCTCAACTGAGGTTGAAGTTTAGCGGGCATAGACTTCAAGTAATTTAAGAAGCCAAACAGTTCCGTTTCGGTAAGTTCAGCTCGGGTGCGTTTGCCATAGGTTTGTTGTAGATAACCACTGCCTTGTTTTTTGGTCCAACCAATCCGATCGATTTCCATCCCAATTTGGGCGATCGCATCCGATAAATCTAGGCCGTAGTCGATCGGGGTGGCAGGCACAACAACAGGTGCTGGGGCAACTTCGATGGTTTCCGATCGGCCAGAAGTCGTCGAGGCTATCGGCTCAAGGGGAATTTCTTCACCTTCGTAGGTATATTCGTAAACCTCTTCAACCTCAAAACTCATCTCAATAGATTCAGGTTCTTCTGGCTCAGTTGCCATTTCGACCGCCGTCTGGACAGACACAGGAGCGATCGCTTCAACAACGGGTTCAACAATCGGCTCTACCACTAGTTCAAGAACGGGTGCTAGGGGTTGAATCGGCGTTTCTACGATCGGTTCGAGTGAAAATTCAGGAGCATTGACGATCTCGACGGCTTCAGGCTCAACTGCTTCAGGAATCGCCGTATCGAACAAATTGACCGCTAGTTTTTCAGCAACCGCTTCAGCTACAACAGGTGTAGCCTTAGGCTTGCGCTTAGTCGCCTTAGACACAGATGTAGTCTCAACTTTAGACGAAACCACTTTTTCATCAGCGGCTTCTTCAACATCCAAGTCGATCGTCGGCTCGGACTCACTGCTAGCAACTTCGGACACGATCGGGGATACGATCGGCAACGTTGAACTAACGCTTGAACCGCCCATTGCGCTATTGAGACCTAACGCTTCCAATACCCGAGTTCTGGCCCGGTCTTCTGCAACTTCAATGGTCGAAGCACTAGCCAATGCCGTCACAAGAGCCATATTGTCAACTTGCACCACGGCCCGAACGACAAACTGATCTTGATGAATTTGAACTAAATCTGCCGAGAGACAACCCGTTGGATACTGCGATCGAAGCTGTTGCAGTACGGGATTGGACTTTGGTCGAAGTGCGCTCAGACGATCGTCGAGAGAACCCGAATCTAGTGACACATTATCAAGCGATCGGGTGGCGTGGGGAATGGCGAGTGCAAGGTTCATGGTGGTAACGACAGCTAGGTTGATATAAGGATACTAGTACATTAAGACTAGTTGCAAATTTAGAGGATGAATATTCGGAAAGTTGAGCAGATAGACATGCCAATGCACGACAGATTGTTTCGAGCTGAACGGCAGTGGTAGTGCCTCGCTGTTAAGATTGACCAGCCCTATGGTGTTTTTTCGGATAAATCCAAGATCAACTAAGACTGATATCGAAACAGACTAATAACGTACAGGATCTCAGCTAGTTTGCGACACGATTCGTAGAATTTTATTTTTGTCTACCGCGATTAAATCCGCCACTAAACCTGATCGATCGGATAGTGACGAGAGTTCTCCAACGCACAAATAAAAAGGAGGCATATTGCGATTCTGAGGAAGAATATTAGGCTATTAAGATTAGGTTAAAGTTTGTTGATCGAAAAGAATCAGATCCTCACAATATTTATTAATCACTTTTAAACAATAATTCCTTATCAATTCCGTATAATAGAGAGCCGTCCGTAATTAACAATGGTTTTAAAAATCGACTTAGTGAATAATCCTGAACCCATTCGTGTGAATTTCGATCGTCAACTCAAGCGCGTCCAACGGGACGTTTTGAGAATGGGCGCACTCGTTGAAACATCCTGCCAGTTAGCTCGTCAAGCAATGTTTGAGCGGGACTTAGAGGCAGCAGACCAAATCATTGTTGCCGATCGGACAATCGATGCACTTTATCGACAAATTGAATTGGATTGCGTGAATATGATTGCGCTTCAATCGCCTGTAGCCCAAGATCTGCGGCTACTGAGTGCCTTGATGCAGTTGGTTCGCGACATTGAACGCATCGGTGACTACGCCAAAAATTTGGGAGAGGTTTCTATTCGCCTCTTTTCCTACGAATCACAGCCTCAGATGATT
>JAYUEU010000079.1:0-19046 GCA_043739065.1 Synechococcales cyanobacterium
TGGAGATTGGCTTGTTCTAGATTTGCCGTCGTCAAAATTGCTTGACGCAAGTCCGCCCGCCTGAGATTGGCATGGCTGAGATTGGCTTGGCGCAGAATCGTATCTTTTAAATCCGCGTTAGTGAGATTAGCGCTCGTGAGATTGGCATGGGAAAGAATGGCAAATTTAAGTTCAGCCTTAATCATTGTGGCGTAGCTCAGATCTGCATAACTCAAATCAGCCTGAACCAGATCGGTAACACTGAGGTTTGCTCGGGTCAGATTTGCATAATTGAGGCGTGAGCTGGTTAGTTTGGTCACGTTGAGTCTCGCGCCCGAAAGATTGGCCCCTGAAAGATTGGTATTACTTAAGTTAACGACTTTGAAAACTGAGTCTTTGAGATTGATATCCCGAAGATCTGCGCCGCGAAGATTTTCTTCCGTGAGACTCACTCCAGCAAAGTCACGCATCCCTTTCTTATATCGGGTAATCAAATCTTGACCCTTCATCTCCATGACATCCATTCGATCGCTCAACTCAGTTGCTCAGTACTACATTCAAGTTTATTCAACATCTATGCCCAATCTTGTTCTCTAGCTGTTGTCTACCACTTCAATTGAGAGACCTCTTAACTTGATGCCTAGTATTCCCTGGGGAATAAAAGAATTGGCACCGATCAATCAATCTCCGTCTCAGCGTAGGATAGGAAATCATGGGACCAAACTTAGACGGGGCGAGCGATGAAGCTAGGAATTGTGGGATTGGGGTTGATTGGTGGATCGTTGGGACTAGATGCACGGGCGCTGGGGCATGTTGTTGTTGGGGTGAGCCGCAAACTGAGTACTTGCCAACGGGCGATCGAACGCGGGGCCGTGGATGATGCGAGTGTGGATGTGAGCATTTTGAGCACTGTGGACATGGTGGTGTTATGTACGCCTTTGTCTGATATTCTCGCCATAACTGAGAGTATTCTACCTTTTCTACCTAAAACAAGTATTTTGACCGATGTGGGTTCTGTAAAAGCGCCGATCGTGTCTCAAATGAAAGAGTTGTTGATGGAAGCTAATGCTGAAAATCCATTTGTTGGCGGACATCCGATGGCTGGAACGGCGAATGTTGGGATTGAGGCGGCAATTCCTAATCTTTTTCGAGGCAATCCCTATGTTCTAACTCCGACTGAAACAACACCTCACAAGGCGGTGATGGTGGTCGAGGATTTGGTCCGATCGCTCGGGGCTAATTTATATACGTGTGATCCGAGTATCCACGATCGGGCGGTGGCCTTAATTTCCCATCTTCCGGTGATGGTCAGTGCGAGTTTGATTCAAGTTTGTACGGCAGAACGAGATCCATTAGTGCGGAAGTTAGCAATTCAGCTTGCAAGTTCGGGGTTTCGCGATACGAGTCGGGTGGGCGGCGGTAATCCTGAATTGGGACGTTTGATGGCAGAGTTTAATACAGATGCACTTTTGGCATCGCTGTATGAATACCGATCGCAGCTCGATCGAATTATTGGTCAAGTGGAGTCGGGTGAATGGAATGATCTAGAGGCGCGTTTGGTGGAAACACAGCGCGATCGACCTCTGTATTTAAAAGAGTAAGTTACAATGCCATGCTCACCAGATTATAAATAATTTAAACAATGATTTATTTGATCTTTCAGTAAAGGTTCCCGCTTTGCTGCAAAAAAAACATAGCAGAAAATTTCTCGCTCAATTCGATCGGCAGAAAAGACACTAAATTAGTACTTTAACTTACTTTTTTAACATATTCAGACATCCAATTTACTAAGTTCAACTTATGAAGAATGATCTGTCTGGCTTCAGCGATCGCATCTTTAGCTTCATACCAAGCATCGGGAGTGGCCGTCACCTCTTGGATGTATTGCAATCCTTTTTCGTCCATACTGGGTAATCGCAAAAAGCTTCCAGGTGGTAATAGTTTATCTGCTGCACTGCCGCCGTAGTAAATGGGCAAACACCAACTTAAAAGTGAATCCCAGAGCTTTTCGCTCACATACCAATCATTCTCTGCATAGTTCTCAATAGCGAGATTGTAATAGTATGGAGCCATGCCATACCATTTATTGTTAATTGGTCCTGCTTGTGCCCAAGTTGGAAGCCCTCGACCATAAAAGTCGCATTCAACCTTACTCTCGTGAATTAGCTTAAGAAAGCTGAGCCGATCGCGGTGGTTGGCTGTACGATCGATGCCAGAAGTAATCCAACTGCAAGATTTTTGTTTGGTAGGCGGTGGAAGCTGATCCAATTCTTCAAATGAATTACTTATATACCAAATAGCTGGCATGTATGCTGGTTGTGGTGCATAGTCATCAGGACCAGAGATGTATGCAGCATAAGGCTTTGCTTGATTGTAATGGTTAATATTGTGGTGAATTACTTCAGTAAGTGGAGGTTCCCGCAACAGGAAAACAGTCCGATCGGGAGATATATTTTGTAAGCGATCTTTGAGCTTGATTTGTTGTTGAAGATAACGATCGGTCCGGCGTTTGTTTCTTAATGGATTCCAATGCTTTTCGGGTGGTACTGCAAAATCATGAAAATTATACATTAATAGAAAATCCGGATCTTTTGCATTGGCTTGGATGCAAATATTATCCCAATGTCCAAAGGGTTGTTTTGCCTGGTGCCATAACCAATCGGTTGGACAGGGGTTTAATCCCACGTAGCTACTAATCATTCCAATGGTATAAGTCATACAACCCTATCAACAACTCAGAAATCTAATACTAAAGTCAAACTCAAGATCTAATTAGCTTGGTAAATATACTAAACTGGCAACCCTGATCGCCAGCGCCGCAACAATGTCGGCATCCGCTCAATTAAGAATACCCCGATCGCTATCCGATCGCGCCAATTGCGATAATATTTCCACAATGCAACTGCTTCTGACCAGTTTAGCCACATGCCACCGGAGCTACGGAAATGTTGAATCAGTTCCGTCCCGTTCAACGATCGTTGTGCGCCGTATAAGGGCTGAAGAGTTGCCGGAAGACTGTCTGGTTGGGTATTTGGGCAATAGCGTTGATTAATCCAATCCGGAACGCCGTCCCGGTAGGTCTTCGCATCGGCATGACCGCAACCAATATTGCTGACGAACGATCGCTTGGGAATAATATGGACATAATTTCGTTCTAGCGTTGCGAGAGTCATGGTGATGACCCAATCAATGTTGCGATTTTTTTCAATAAAGAACTGATTGACAATGGTATATTTCGTTTGAAGATTTGCTGGAATAGCTGCAAAGGACAAAAAAGGATTGTAATTTTGTGCTGAATAAATCAAGTCTAGGGATTGCCATCGATCGGACCAAACTGCAAATCCAAGAGAAAATACTCGATTTGAAGCCATAAAGTCCGACGGAATTTGCGCTTCTAATTCATCGGGGAAATTGGCATAAGCAGAGATGGAAAAGACCTGTGGATAGGGCTTATAGGCTACCAGTAGGCGAACCATCCGATCGTAAAAGTTTCGATTTGGAATGACATCATCTTCGAGATGAATGAATGACTCATACTCAGTTGAAACTTGTGTTAATGCTTCAATAGTATTTCGATCGCAGCCAAAATTGTGAGTTCTACGCCGAATCTCTACCGGAATCCGATCTGAAAAGGTATTCAATAAATCGACACAAGCCTGAATCTTTGGCTCATCACGATCGCTACGTGGACCATCTAAATAGGCAATAATCCGATCGGGTTTTAAGGTTTGATTATCGAGAGCCTCTAGGACTTGAACAACAAATTCTGGACGGGTAAAGGCAATTAGGACGATTGGAGGAAGCCGTTTCGGAAGCTCCATCATGTTGAGTGATGTTGGTAATGAATTGTAGAGAATGGTAGATTTTACTTTCATATAAAGGCTCACATACTGAATGAATCTAATGGAATGAATCTAATGGAATGAAAATCTATCGCGCTGTTTTAATTAGATTATCGCCAAACTGCATTCGATACAGATTGGCATACACACCAGATTTTAAAAGCAATTCACGGTGAGTGCCGACCTCAACAACGCGGCCTTTATCAAAGACTGCAATTTGATCCGCGTTTTGAATCGTCGATAAACGGTGGGCAATCACTAAAACAGTTCGATCTCGGCTCAATTCATCAATTGCCTGCTGCACAATTCGCTCAGATACGGTATCTAGAGCACTAGTTGCTTCATCTAGAATCAAAATTTCTGGATTCTTCAATAAAGCACGGGCGATCGCAAGACGCTGACGTTGGCCACCGGAAAGTAATACGCCCCGATCGCCGATCGTTGTATCAAATCCTAGAGGAAGTTCACTAATAAATTGGTAGGCATTAGCGCGTTTTGCAGCTTCAATAACTCTCTCTCTCGTAAAATCTTCAACGCCATAGGCAATATTATTTGCAACGGTGTCGTTAAATAGAAAAGTATCTTGGCTAACAATTCCCATAGATTGCCGCAACGATCGTAAATCAAACTCTCGAATGTCACGATCGTCAATAGAAATCCCGCCCATATCACAATCGTAAAACCGAGGCAATAAATCTGCTAACGTTGATTTCCCCGCACCAGAAGACCCAACTAGTGCCAGAGTTTTGCCTTTAGGTAAGGTTAAATTAATATCTTGTAATGTCCATTCTTCATTTCCCGGATAACGGAACGCGAGATCTGTAAATCGGATTGCGTCTTTTATGCCTGAATAGTGAGCTTGTCCTCGTGCCATGAAGGGTTTGTTATCGCGGCGCAAAAAGTCTGCAACCACTTGAACACTAGGTGCAGCATTGGCAAAGCTACTGCGTTGGGCATTTAATTGGCTAACAAAAGGTAAGAGTCTGAATAATACTAATAAATAGGTTAATAGAATTGTCGAAAGAGAACCAGGTTGCGTCTCAAGCCAAGCTTTACCGAGAACAACGATCGTCAACACCGTGATAATTCCCGCAATCTCATTCAAGGGTGGAACAATTGCAAAGGTCGCCTGGGATTCAAGTTCAGCATTTTCTCTTGCTTCAATCAGTTGACTTAAATTGTTATATTCAATATCTTCATTTCCAGTCGTCTTGACCAGCCGAATTCCCGAAAGAATTTCCTGCTGCATTACGGAATAGCCACGGGATTTCTCAGATAGTACTTCTCCATTTCGTCTAGCTCGTTTAACTAAAATTTGATTACTTAATGATGCTAATCCTAATAGAATGGTTGTGGCTATTGTTAGCTGCCAAGAAATGGCGAGTAGAAAGGCCGTAAAAACAAAAATTGTGATACAAGTTGTAAATAGACTTGTTGTAGTGCGAATGGCTTCTGCGGCCCGCGAAGTTTCACCGCCAAGTTGACTCATTAAGTCGCCGAGCTTATTTTTGCTAAAAAATTGTAAATCCACATCTAATAGTAGCCGCATTCCATCTTGGCGAATTTGGCGGGTTAGAGTCTGAGAAAGACGACTGGAGACAACGCAACTGGCATAGCTGGCTAGGTTTTTTAAGACGATCGCACCCAACACCCATCCCATCATGATTAAATAACGATCCTGGGGAGGGCTGTTTGTCGAGCCAGACAACATCTGTTGCAAAATAGGCGGCATTCCTTTCATGCCAATCTCTTGACCTAAAAACCCAAAAATTACCGGAATAATTAGTGCGGTACTTACTCCATTAAACACCGCTCCAGAAAATCCAAGAACCACCGTCAGCCCGATGAGTTTTGGGTAGCGTGATGCAAATTGAATGACAAGTTGGTTAGGGTTCATAGAATCAAGACTTGGGTTCGGGAGCTAAAAGCAAGGATCTAAGCGTTATGGCCATGTTCCGTCCTCCTCAGTATCGACAGATCCTACAAAAATTTAACATCTGAAAATACTGAGGTTTCGATCGTGGTTTTAAGTGCTGAGTGGGGAATTGTAAGCTAACGAAATCTTCGCCGTGCTGTGATTGACCTTTTATGCGTTCTTCAACCTCGCTTGCTAGCCCTACCGTTTGTCTAATTGCAGCCCATTTCGGGACGCTGCCGAGTTGGATTAATCTGACACTTGAGACGTTTTCTCGCAATACTGGATTTAATTTGTTGTTAGTGACGGATCAACCGATCGATCGGATCTATTCACGGGGAAATATTCAAGTCATCAAATCTTCATTGAGCGCATTCAGTACCTTGGCATCACAGCAATTAGGATTTTCAGTTCAAGTGAAACGTGGGTATAAAATCTGTGATTTCCGCCCAGCATTTGGACGTATTTTTGAGTCTGAATTGAAGGGATATGATTACTGGGGACATATCGATCTTGATACTTTTTGGGGCGATATGGCGACGGTCCTTAGGCATGTACTGATGACTCAATCGGACATTATTTGCGGTGAACCTAATCATGTTGGTGGACCATTTTGTCTGTATCGAAATTGTTTACCAATCAATCTGCTCTATCAAAAAAACAATTATCATCAAGAAGCATTTCAGCGCGAAGATAATGTGGATTTTGACGAATTTGGGATTAATTTTGATAATCACGGATTCGAGACGACGGTGCGGCAAGCTGAGTTCCAAGGTGAAATTTCTGTTTATCGCGATCGGCAGTTTTATCTTCAAGATAGTGATTCGAGTTGGTGGATTTCTCAGGTCCAAAAGGCATATCCAAGCGATCGTCCATGGGGCAAGAAATTTGAATTTGGGGCGGGTGAATGGCGATCGGGAAAACTCAGCGCTGTTGTCGATAATCAAGAGTATCTTTTCTATCACTTTTACGATGGCAAAAAACGTCTTTTTCGACCGTTTTCAATACAATGGTGCAATCAGATTGAAAGCTTCAAAATTAGCGGTGCAGGATTTCAACTCAACTACCGATCGCCTTTTTATAAAATGCTGTATTCAGTTGAAAAATCAATAATTTCAGTTATCCGTTGGGCTGTATATGACATGGGACCATTGCGTCATAAGTTAAAGGCGATCGTAAAACGGACGATCGTAAAACGTAAGTCTGCATCTAACTAATCTTAAAAATGAACTTTAAAAACGAATTAGCTAGAATTTCGACAGTTACTATTTAAATTTCAAAATTCGTCCAGAATTGAAGGATTGTAAAGTACCACTATCATCTTTAATTAATAGTTCACCGCGATCGTTAATCCCCTGAGAAACCCCAGCAATAACTCCATTTGGGGTTTCAAATTGAATTGTTTTCCCCAATAGCGCATCCCGCGATCGTACCTGATTTATCCAATCCACAGAATCCAGATCACATTCAAGTTGCATCATGGCCTTCATCGTAGCGGACTGCATTAACCGATCGCGCAATATTGATAGCAATTGAAACTCCGTCGGGATTTCTTTTGAGACCTGATACAAGCTAATAGGATTACCAATTTCCGTCATATCAATCCCGGCTTCCGCAAAATCGACAGATCGGTTAAGGCCAATTCCCACGATCGCGTCTGTTAAAAGAGGATGGTTAGACGAAGGCGATCGGGTTTCACACAAAATACCCGAGACCTTACGACCCCGAATCAAAATATCATTGGTCCACTTGAGCTTCGGGATGCCTTGCAAATTGGGCATTAGTGTTTCTAAGGCATCAATTACCATCAACCCCGCAACTAAACTCAGCAAATGGATTCGAGCGATCGGAAAGTCTCGCAACACAAACGTCGCCGTTATTACACCTTGGGGGGATTGCCACGATCGTCCATACTGGCCACGCCCGGCGGTTTGACGACGCGTAAAAGCAACGTCACCATGATTTAAAAAGTGAAGATGCTCCATAGCCCAACCATTAGTGCTGGGGCAGGTTTCAAGTTGGTGGAGCCAATGGGGAAGCGGCATTTTTTAATAAAATTTGTCAATAAAATCAACAATTTAACGTAAATGTAAAAAGTTAGGTGCCAAATAATTTAGCTAATGATTGAGTAAGTGATTTAAGTTTCAGATGAAATTCGTTTTGAAATCCAGCTTGAGGCTCCGCTAATCAGCGCCCCCGCCATCATTATTCCTAAAGCGGGCTGCATGACTGGTTCCCACAAACTTACCCACAGGTCAAATCCTAAGGCTAGACTATTAAGTTTGCCGATAAGGGCGACAACACCCCAAAAAAAGCAAAACAAAACGAAAAATAAATCCACCATTAATAGCAAATTTATAACTTTTAAAATCTGATCTTTCATACAATACAACAGTTATTTTATAGGTGAAGCATTAGACACGATATCCAAGCTAGATTTTACATAGATTTCATATAGGTTGTACATTACGTTTACATAGGTTTTATAAGGGAGCACGAAGCCCTAAACCATTGTTCGCATCTCGAATCTGAATACTACACTTTCGGGATGGCTGGGTTTGGGACGATCGATCGGTGAGCAAGCAGGTATAAGTGGCAAGAGGTTTTTGACCTTGACCTTGGACTTGAAATTGGCGAGCGAAAATACGCAAATTGTAGCCTGATTTAAACCGTTGATCCGGTTGGTCACTTCCGTTTCCGAACTGTTGCAATAATTCGTAGCGTTCAAAATAATCTAAAAGTCCCCAAAGTTGACCATTTACAACTAAATCTATCCGTCCACGATCGCTATTAGTGCTAGGACAAACCAGCCAATTCTCAAGTAACTTCGTACTGAATTTTGTGCGAAATGCGAAAAGATCTCGGTTTAACCAAAGACTAGGCTGGGCTAATGCTGGGTTAAATGGATCCTCTGATAGTCGATCCTGAACTCCGGGCACTTGATTTTCACATTTGCCATACTCAGGAGATTCTATATCTACAGAATCTGGCCGAAAATTACTAGGATCTTCCGCTGCGTTTGCGGGAAGCGACAGAGCACTGGAAGCCAGTAGATTGAATCCCACTAGGCTAGCAATGATAGAGGAGGACTGAATTAACTGAATTAATTGATGCATAGGATCATGAGATGAAAAGGACTTAGACCACCTCGACCGACAAATACAAGACGTTTGTTCCTGAAACGGTCAGATTTTTTCTTAAAAAATGTAACTAAGTTCAAACCGGATAGAACCAAGAATTATTTCTAAAATAAGTTACTAGTTTTCTGGTCCTATTCTAAAGCAACCCAGCTTAAATAATCATTCCTGCCACAGTCGTCGTCTGGGTTTTCCAGCTAGCCGATTGTGAGTATCCCGCAGCAGTTCTGGGATGTTCAGAGTTTCAGGACATCTGGGCAAACAGTCGCCGCAATCGGTACAATTATTTGCTTTTCGCCCCGGAAACCAGTGACCTGCATTCTCAAACATCCCGTAGCGATACTTACCAAAAGCATCCATATCGAAAGCCGTAGCAAGGTTTCGCAGCCTCAGAACTTCAGGGATATTGATGTCTTCTGGACAAGGCAAACAGAGATAACATTGACTACACCGATCGGTCCCTAGGCTATCTTGAAGCTCACTATCGATCCGATCGAAGATTTGCGGCTCTTCTTCAATGCCTTGAATACTGTCTAGAGGTAGAGTCCATTCACTAGGATTGCTAGGGCCAACGCTGAGGGTGTGGATTCGGGAATCGTGAAGCAAAAAACGATAATTTGTGGCAAGCGGGGTCAGCGGCGCACAATATTCGACCAATTTTTCGGGAGGTGTGTAGAGCATTCCGCCTTTATCGCCAGGAGAAATAATAAAAATCCCCATATCTTTCGCCGTAGCTTGTTCGATCGCCGCCTCGTTATGCCGGAAGAAAATACCATAGTGCAGATTAATGAATGCGAATAAATCGGTGGCGATCGTGGCTTGAATCAGTTCTAGACTCCCGTGAGTTGAAAATCCGACATGATTGATTTTGCCAGCCGTGATAAATTCTTGCACAACTGCCATACAGCCATTTTGGATCCAATCTAGATGCTCAAATGTGTTGACACCATGGATCGCCAGGCAGTCAATCCGATCGATTTGAAGCCTGGTGAAGCTCTGCTCTAAGGTCTGCCGAAATTCCTGTAGATCGGTTGTTGGACAGATTTTGGTTGTGAGAATGTAACGATCGCGATCAAAGTTTTTGAGTGTATTTCCTAAAAAGGTTTCACTTTCACCGTATCCACTGGCGGTTTCGAGATGATTGACTCCGGCAGTGATTGCACTCGCGATCGTGTCTGTCATTTGGGTTTGTGAATCCAGACAACGCATCGTGCCGCAGGACAGTACTGAAATCTGAAGCTCTGTTTTCCCAAACCGACGATAGTCCACTTAAATCTTCTCCAACAAAACAACAGCATGGACCGCGATCGCATTTTCCGCACCGATCGAATCTTGTTTTTCATTAGTAGTTGCCTTAATCCCAATCAATTCCGGATCCACGGCCATCACCGCAGCAATTTTTTCACGCATCGCGGGCAAATGGGGTTTCATTTTGGGTCGTTCTGCCAGAATAACCGAATCTAGATTGACCAATTGCCAGCCTTTTGACTTGACCAATTGATAGACTTGGTCCAGCAATTTCAAACTATCCGCGCCTTTCCATCGATCGTCTGTGGGCGGAAAATAATGGCCAATATCGCCCAAACTTAAGGCCCCAAGCAGTGCGTCCATAATGGCATGGGTCAACACATCCGCATCGCTGTGGCCCAATAATCCTTTCTCGTGATCAATTTTGACCCCGCCGAGAATCAAATCACGTCCTTCTACCAATGTATGTAAATCGTAGCCATTTCCAATCCGTAGTGCCGCCATTAAGTTTCTCTCTAAAAATCGCCTTGAACACAGTCTTCCATCTTTAGCTCTTCAATCTTTAACATTGTCCCAAATAATCTTGTTGTAAAGAGCGCTAAGTCCCGATCGGCTCCAACTTTCCGGATCTAAAATCTAATAGGCCCACCAACCCGTCAGTGGTCGTGATTACTCGAATTGATGGGAAATCGATCGCCCTGCCCCTAATTACCCCAGAAGTCCTACAGAATTTCCTAGAACAAGCCAAAACCATGGGCGAAACCAGGTTGGGCCAAGTCGGTTCGTCAATGGGCTATGTTGCAGTACTAAAAATAATGATTTTGGATCCTATGATTAGGATTCCAAACTTCAACCTCCAACCTGAATATCGCAAACCATTCCACCACTCGAAAACGGCGATCGGTTATCTTGCGATGAATTTGAGCGGCGTTATGAGGCTATGCCAGACAGGTATAAAGCAGATATTGATCGAGTATAAAGCAGATATTGATCGAGGGAATTGATATGGCCGCAGCACTGCGATTTAAAAGTCATGGTCGTTCTCATGATCGCATGATGACGTGGCTCGGAACCTAGGAAGCCGAAACAACTGGGGTTGAGGTTGCAGATAATAATTTCGATCGTGACAGATGGTAACCATCACAAATAATGGCAACTATCACAAATAATAGGCATTGTTCTTCATGTAAAATTCTCGTTGAATAAATCTCAATAAAATGCGTTTCCTGAATTAGTATGACCATTCTTCTTTTCTTTGCTGTTGCATTTCTTGCTTATTCAAACGGTGCCAACGACAACTTCAAGGGCGTTGCATCGTTGTTTGGAAGTAAGACAACCAGTTACCGCACAGCTATTCAATGGGCCACCGCTACGACTTTTGCCGGGTCAGTGTGTTCTATCTTCCTCGCGGAATCACTCCTCAAAAAGTTTTCTGGTAAGGGACTGGTGCCCGATGCGATCGTGGGTTCGGAAAGTTTTTTATTGGCGGTTGCTATAGGGGCTGGTCTGACTGTTATTTTGGCCACCCGCTTTGGCTTTCCCATTTCAACGACACATGGCCTGACTGGAGCGATCGTAGGTAGCGGTCTAGTCGCAGTGGGTGGACAGGTGGCTTTCGGCGTTCTCGGCAATACGTTTCTCCTGCCGCTCATGCTCAGTCCAGCCCTTGCCGTATTGCTCGGTGCGTTAATTTATCTTCTGCTTCGTTTTGGACGGTTGTGCCTAGGTATCACTAAGGAAGCTTGTATTGGGAGTGGCACTGAGAGAAAAGTTGTTGCGTTGCCTCAGCCCGCTTCAGCGTTTGCTATACAGCGATCGAATACCTTGGCCCTAGACCTCGACAGTGAAACACCATATTTCGAGCGTTACTCCGGGACGTTTCTCGGTATTAAGAGCCAACGGACAATGGACAATGCTCACTTCCTTAGTTCCGGTATTGTCAGTTTTGCCCGTGGCTTGAATGACACTCCGAAGATGGCTGCCCTATTATTGGTCGTGAAATCATTTGACATCCGCTGGGGGTTGGTGATTGTGGCTTTAGCGATCGCTATCGGTGGTATCCTAAATGCTCGCCGTGTTGCAGAAACTATGAGCCACAAGATTACCGCCATGAACCACGGACAGGGCTTTTCTGCGAACGTAGCTACGGGCATCCTGGTTATTCTAGCAAGTGCATTTGGCCTCCCGGTTTCTACAACACATGTTTCTGTTGGAGCGCTTTTTGGCATTGGCTTGACCACGCAGCAGGCAGACTATCGTGTCATATCAGGCATCTTGCTTTCGTGGTTGCTGACACTCCCCTGTGCAGCCTTACTAAGTGGTACAACTTACTGGCTGTTAACGCACACATGAATTAACTGCATCTAAATCAACTGCATCTATAGCGGCTAATGATATGAACTATACGGTGATGCACTTTGAATGATAGGTAGAGGGCGCTCAAATTTAAGAATTAAAATTTGGAGAATTGTCCCTGTACAGAGAACTCGTATATTGTCACCTCTCGATACGATCGGGCTTCCAACTCATACCGAACATTTTGTCGAAGAACATCTGCCCCCGGGATTGTGGAGTGATGGACCAGAAATGGAAAGTGACAAACACTTCTGGCAAATCATACTGTGATTTCAGTGTTTGAGAGGTTTGTGGCGCGATCGATCGGCGTTGTTAGCTGGAAATATGAAACAAGTTCTGAAAGTTCTAATAACTGGGAGTCCGATCGAACGACTACTGCCCACCAGTACCAATATCGTTGCCGCCGACTGTGAATACTCGCAAGAATAGACCCAAAAGCATAACAGCCTCACGATATCTGAAGCTGATTAAATCGATCGTCCAAAAAATTCTCTAAATATAATCCGCGCACATAATAAATAATGATGTTTCTGCCTATTCCTTAATCAAAACTTCCAAGTGTCTGAGAGATACGTTAAGATTAGTTAACACAAGAAAAGCTTGGGATCATCCCATCACCACGGAACAAGGAGAAACGCTCAGTGAATAAACGGTGGAGAAATGCAGGGTTGTACGCACTGCTCGCGATCGTAGTTATTGCGGTCGGAACAGCGTTCTTCGATCGTCAGCCCCCAGCTAAAGAAACTTGGAAGTATAGTCAGTTCCTCGAAGAAGTTCGGGTTGGCCATGTCCAGAAGGTTGCTATCACCAACGATCGGACTCGTGCGATCGTTCAAAAGGAAAATGGCGACAAGGTTCAAATCAATCTTGTTCCCGGCGATCTCGGATTGCTCAAGACCTTAGAAGAGAAAAAGGTTGACGTTTCCGTTTACTCCCAGGCCGAAGAAGGGCAACTGATGAAACTGGCGAGCAGCTTGTTTTTCCCTGTTCTTCTGTTGGTTGGACTCTTCTTCTTGTTACGTCGTGCCCAAAATGGTCCCGGCAACCAAGCAATGAATTTTGGTAAATCCAAAGCTCGCGTCCAAATGGAACCTCAAACCCAAGTCACCTTTGGCGATGTCGCTGGAATTGACCAAGCCAAACTGGAATTGGCAGAAGTTGTGGACTTCTTAAAAAATGCAGACCGCTTTACCGCGATCGGCGCAAAAATTCCTAAGGGCTGTCTACTCGTCGGTCCTCCCGGAACAGGTAAAACCTTGCTAGCAAAGGCTGTGGCCGGAGAAGCAGGCGTACCATTCTTCAGCATCTCGGGTTCTGAGTTTGTTGAAATGTTTGTTGGTGTGGGTGCGTCCCGCGTCCGTGATTTGTTTGAACAAGCCAAAGCTAGCGCCCCTTGCATCGTCTTTATTGATGAAATTGATGCAGTAGGTCGTCAACGTGGAGCTGGAATGGGCGGCGGGAATGATGAGCGTGAACAAACCTTAAACCAACTCCTCACCGAGATGGATGGTTTTGAGGGTAACACGGGCATCATCATCATCGCAGCAACTAACCGTCCTGATGTCTTGGATTCGGCGTTGCTTCGTCCCGGTCGTTTCGATCGCCAAGTCACCGTCGATCGTCCTGATTATGCAGGTCGTCTACAAATCCTTAATGTCCATGCTCGCGGTAAAACCATTGGCAAGGATGTTGATCTCGATCGGATCGCCCGTCGGACTCCTGGGTTCACTGGTGCAGATCTTTCTAACTTGCTCAACGAATCTGCAATCTTGGCGGCTCGTCGTAACCTAACCGAAATTTCTATGGATGAAGTGAACGATGCGATCGATCGTATCCTTGCTGGTCCAGAGAAAAAAGATCGAGTCATGGGCGAACGTCGTAAAGAATTGGTTGCTTATCATGAAGCAGGCCACGCGATCGTCGGTGCATTGATGCCTGATTATGATCCGGTACAAAAGGTAAGCATTATCCCACGGGGTAACGCAGGTGGATTGACTTGGTTCACGCCCAACGAAGACCGGATGGATTCTGGGTTATATTCCCGCTCCTACTTACAAAATCAAATGGCCGTTGCTTTGGGTGGTCGGGTTGCTGAAGAACTGATCTACGGTGAGGATGAAGTCACGACAGGCGCATCTAATGACCTGCAACAAGTGGCTAATGTAGCGCGCCAAATGGTTACACGTTTTGGGATGAGCGATCGTCTCGGTCCCGTTGCATTAGGTCGTTCCCAGGGCAACATGTTCCTAGGACGCGACATAATGGCCGATCGTGACTTCTCTGAAAAAACAGCATCGACTGTTGATGATGAGGTTCGCAATTTGGTGGATCAAGCCTATCGCCGTTGTAAGCAAACTCTGGTTGAAAACCGTTTAGTCCTCGATAAATTGGCAGAAATGCTGGTTGAACGTGAAACTGTTGATTCGGAAGAGCTTCAAGAACTATTGGCTACCAATGATGTGAAGATGGCCGGAATTGCTTAAGCTTCAAATTCAATAATTTTTTGGACGATTAAAAGATAATCTCACTCCAAAAAATAACTAAAAGCTCGGAAAGGTAAAACTCTTCCGGGCTTTTTAATGGCTATAAAACAAAATAATTCTAATAAGTTAGCTTGGTTTTATACCGCATTTGGATCGATTGCTACGATGACGACGGTAATGTTGTCCCGTCCACCATGTTCTTTTGCCGAATTCACCAACGACGACGCGGCCATATCACAAGACCGAATACTTTTGAGATGGTTTGCAATCAGAGGATCAGTTAATTCTTCAGTCAGCCCGTCACTGCACAACATAAACCGATCGCCGCCCCGCCCTTCAACTCGCTGGATCTCAATTTCAGATCCTTCCTCACGGCCTAAACATTGGGCCAACACATGTCGCATTGGATGCATACGGGCTTGATCTGGAGTTAATGCCCCCGCTTGAACTGCCTGCTCAATCCAGGTGTGGTCTTGGGTCAACCGATCGAGCTTAGCGCCGCGTAAACGGTACAGTCTTGAATCGCCCACATGGGCACACCAAAATTGACCTTGACGAAATAAGATTGCGACTGCCGTCGTTCCCATATCCTGACGTTCTGGATGTGCTTTTTGATCTTGGACAATGGCCTGATTTGCCTTTAGAAACGACTGTTCCAACAAATCATAGGAACTATCATCGGTCTCCCAAAATCGCTCAAAGTGACCATATATTGCTTCTATCGCTAACCGACTGGCCTCCTGTCCACCCGCATGTCCACCCATTCCATCCGCCACCATAAAAAAGCGTCCGATGGGATCAATGTAGTATGCATCTTGGTTAACCGATCGAACCAAGCCGGGGTCCGTTATGCCAGCATAGAAATGTTTCATGAAGGGAGCGAACCTGTAGATGTCAAAGATGCATAAGAGCTTGAGACAGAGTTACGGTCAGAGTTACGGCAATCGATCGAGCCGATCGACCTTAATCAGTTGACGAAATAGAATAATAGCCGAAGAAACTGCCATCAGGGAAACAACGATCGCCACCCAATACAACTGATTAACCAGCAAAATAGTCGCAGACAGCGTGAACGTACAGACTAGCAAGGTGTAATTGATGCCGAGATTAACGCCACTGAGCTTACGCAATAGCCGATCGGTTTCACTAGATTGGACCCGAACTTTAAGATCGCCGCGTTCGAGTTTATCCAGCGTATCTTCAACCCGTCGGGGCAATCCAAAGGCTGAATTCCCGACCTGGATGGCCTGACGACTTAGTTCATCGAATAAACTTCCCGAATTTCCCGATGGATTTTCATTGGACATGAGTTTCATCGCAAAAGGCTTTGCGACCTCCATAAAGTTAAAGTCTGGATCGAGTCCGCGCCCAACCCCTTCTAGGGTCGAAAATGCGCGCATAACAAAGGTAAACGTGGCTGGGAACCGAAACGGCTGACCATAGGCAATCTCGTACAAATCGTCACTAATGGCTCCGACCGACTGTGATTCAAACGGCTTGTCCATGAAGTTGTCGAGCATAAACTGCACCGATCGCCGCACTGCACCTAAATCCGAGGTTGGAACCAATGCGCCCAAGTCAACTAGAGATTTAATCACCCGATCGGCATCTTTTTGAGCAATGCCAAAGAACGTGCCCATCAGCTTTTCACGGGTCAAGCTTTGAACTTGGCCCATCATGCCAAAGTCATAAAAAATCAACGCGCCTTCAGAACTAACCGCCAAATTACCGGGATGAGGATCGGCATGGAAAAAACCACCGTCCAAAATCTGTTGAAGATAGGCTTTAGCACTGAGCTTAGCGATATTTTTACGATCCAACCCCGCTGCTTCAATCGCTTCATAATGACTAATTTTGATACCAGGGAGATATTCTAGCGTTAAAGTCCGAGGAGACGCATAGCGCCAATAGACCCGAGGCACCTTGACCCAAGATTCATCGCGAAAATTACGACGAAATAGATCCGCGTTACGGCCTTCATTCAGATAATCGATTTCTTCCCACAGAATTTTGCAGCATTCGTCATAAATGCCCATCCAGTCGCGGCCTTGGCCCCAGTCGCGATGATTTTGAAAATAGCGAGTGATGCCCTTCAGAATTTCTAGATCGATCGCAAATAGCTTTTTCAATCCCGGACGCTGAACCTTGACCACCACTTCTTCGCCGGTTAACAACTGAGCACGGTGAACTTGACCCAAACTGGCGGCGGCTAACGGTACAGGATCAAAATAGCGATATAAAACGTTGACAGGTTTGCCTAAATCCGATTCAACAATAGAAGCTACTTGGTCATAGTTGAAGGCTGGAACTTGGTCCTGAAGTTTTGAGAGTTCATCGACGAATTCTGAGGGAAACAGATCAGCTCGGGTCGAAAATAACTGACCGACTTTAATGAAGGTCGGGCCTAGCTCTAGTAGAGTTTCCCGGACATTTACTGCGATTTTGCGCCGACGGCTGGCCTTGGTCTCATCACTAATGCCACTGGGGTAGCTCCAAGCTTTGTTAAAGCGCCATCGTTCAAACGACAATCGCAGCACAAATGACCAGATGTCCACGAACCGTCGTTGTTTTGAATAATTGTCTCGGTTCCAGCGATAGGACCGATCATCGGATGTGGAATGGACCATGGGGGCATCAGAAAAACGTGGAGGAATCGAGAAACTAGGGTTGGGCGTTGCGATAACGCTGAAGTTCGTTGCGGGTGGCGGCGATTTCGGCCCGAAGGTCATCGATCGTGGCTTGGAGGTCAGATTCGCTTGGACTATTGCTGTTTTGAGCGGTATTGGACTGAGCTGGGTTGGAATGAGCCATATTGGCGCGGGTATTCACTTCATCAATGAACTCTCGCATTGCCTCCCGTCGCTCTGCATCTAGCTTACCCAGTTCACTCAGTAGCTCAGTAGCCGCTTGGCTGGCTTTTTCTGTCAAGATTTCAGCAGCGACGCGTCCGAAAATCAATGTTTTGTTCCAGGAAGGTGTCATGGCGGCGTTTGCTGTCGGGTATTGGGTAGATCTGTAACCAGTATAACTTGTGTAACATTTTAGAAACGCGTCTTGCAGATTTCAGAAAATCATGGCGAAGAAGGTTGAGGCTTGGGGGCTTCAGAAGGTGATTCTGGGCGTTGAGCTGGAACGATCGCATCGTCCTTGCTAAACGGTTCGGCCCGATTTGGGAATTTGGTGTTAGTTTCGGCAGCAGGTTTGTCCAGTGATGTCTCAGGTTGAGCAAATTCAGAGGAGGATTCAGGGGCGATCGGTGCGGTGTTTGGTTCTACAAAGACATTGCCATTGGGGTCATTGGGTGAAGTCGTGCCTTTCCATTCTCGGGGCGGAAATGATTGTCCAGTGTGAAAGAAACTTGCGCCGGGTCGCTGGGAAGCTTGAAACCGTAGGACTAGGCCGAAGATTAATCCTAATATGGTTCCGATCGCCCCGATGATTTGAATTGTCCGTAATTTGGGCAAAAATAGTGAACCGCCCGGTCTACTGTATTTATCTCGATCGGAGGATCCTTCTGAGAACGGCAATCGTTTCATTGAGACCCGCTCCGAGATCATCGACTTCGCTAAATTCTGATCTGACTTCGAGGTTTTGGATGGCATTAAGGGCGTTGTTCGATAACGCGGTAGATTTTCGGGAAGCACAGATGTCGGGCGGGCAGTTTTGACTTGATCTATGGGAACGCTTCGAGGCGGCTCTTGATGGGTTTGGATTGTGGTGTTCTGAATTGACGTTTGAATCGACGTTTGAGGGTGCTGGACTTGGGTGCTGCCTGGTAAATCCGATGGCGATCGCAGTAATGGCGTTGAATTTGAATCTTGTAATAAATAGGTTGGCGCTGTTGATACTTCTTGTGCTGTTGATACTTGTATTGGTTCTTGTTCTTGCAATAGGGTTACGCTCGGCACTTGAATTTGGGTCGCTGTAGAAACTTTGACCGCAGCAGGCCGAGATTTGCTCAATTGTGAAAGCCATAGATCTGCGCTTCCGGGCCGATCGTCTGGGTTGAGGTGAGTTCCTGATCGTAACAATCTCTGAGCGCCTGGTTTTAACAGCGACAATAGGGGCAACCGATCGGCTTCTGAAT